>NZ_JAKGTN010000050.1:0-5375 GCF_021568915.1 Vibrio sp. McD22-P3 | reverse complement strand
TGGGTTATTGGGGACTGAAACAAAAACGCTAGACGAAGTGGGTGAAATTATCGGGTTGACAAGAGAGCGCGTACGACAGATTCAAAAACTAGCGTTACAATCTCTTCGCGACAAATTGGTAAGGCAAGACCTAAGCAGTAGGGATATTGGATGAGTGTAAGTTAGGTATAGGTCAGATTTGGACTCAAATTGGCAAAGTTTTACTCTCAAAGATGTAACTAATTGTACTGAAGAAATATTTACACTAAAATCGGCTCGCAAACTGATTGAGATAAAACTCAATAAGCCTTGAGAAGCAGTTTGTCACCTTTTTGCCGCTCACTCCCCCAACGAATGAGCGGCTTTTTATTGCAAAAAACTACAATAAATGGACGTATAGCCGTTTAAGAAAGTCGAACATGATCTGCGCCAGCCAAACTGGACACCGCGTTAAGCGACATATTGTTTTTCAAAGTTAACTGGGCTTAGATACCCAAGAGCACTGTGCCTTCTTGTTCGATTGTAATCAACCTCGATGTATTCAAAAAGTGCTTGGCGCATCTCTTCTCGCGTCATTATCGGCTCCTATTGAACAGCCTCTACTTTTATTGAGTGGAAAAAGCTTTCTACACAAGCGTTATCCCAGCATCTGGAAAACCGTACGTTTGTACATCAGCATAACTTAGCGACATAACCCTATAGAGCAAAAAAACTAAGCTTGACCATGGGTCGCACATTGTTACTCCACTCTCTGAATTTTGATTAACAAACGGTAATAGCCTATTGGGATAGCAATCAGTGTTAACAAAGAAGCTATAAGTACACCAAAGATAAGACTAATCGCTAGCCCTTTGAAAATAGGGTCATCAAGAATAAAAGTCGCTCCCAACATGGCAGCAAAGGCAGTTAACAAAATAGGCCTAGCACGCATAAAAGCAGAATCAACTATGGCCTCCTTTAGAGGTTTTCCATTGCTCAATTGATGATCAATTACATCAACAAGAAGTATTGAGTTACGTACAATAATTCCCGCTAAAGCGATCATCCCTATCATTGAAGGGGCTGTGAATTTTGCGTTCAAGAGTGCATGACCAGGGAAAATACCAATAAGTGTCAATGGAATTGGAGCCATGATTATCAGGGGTACACGGTAGCGCTTAAATTTTGCAACAATGAGTACGAATATTAATAGTAGACCAGCCGAATAAGCGACTCCCATGTCTCGGAACGTTTCGTATGTAATTTGCCATTCACCATCCCACTTAATTGAATCAATAAAAAAATGCTTGGGAGCTTTGGTATAATAGTGTTTAAGAGCAGGATCTAATTGCTCAAGTTTTCCTATTGCATCGAACATACCATACAATGGGCTATCGACCTCTCCAGCTAAGTCACCTACAACGTAGGTCACCGCTCGCAAATCTTTATGGTAAATCGGTTGCTCATTTATGGTTATCGTGCGTTTAATCAAATCACTCATCGGCACAGAATAGCCAAACTGATTGACGATAGGTGCTGCGAGTACTTGGTTTAAATCACTTGTTGCTGTGTGGTTGTATGAAAGCAGTACGGGCGTAGAGCTAATCCGCTTACTTTCTTCCACAAAGCCAACTGTTTGACCATTAAGACGTTTATTGATCTCAGAAATAACCTCTGCTGGAGAAACAGAGTAGTGAGCAGCTAGCGCTGTATCTACAACCCAACTTTCTCGGGTAGTAACATCCGCCAACGTTGTATCAATATCTACCATATCGGGAATGCTGTGAAATATCGACTTAACCTCTTGAGCTTTTTTTGCTCGACCCTCTGCACTCGCCCCATAAATTTGAGCAACTATCGGAGCAAAGGTAGGTGGCCCCGAGGGCTCTTCTACTACTTTTACATTAGCATCATACTGCTTTGCTACAGGTAAAATGGAGGTTCGTACTGCTTTTGCGATATCGTGTGAACCAACAGAACGGTGGTGCTTATCTACAAGTAAGATAGAAATAGCGGCGAGATGCGGCTGCTGCCTTAAATAATATTGTCGCACGAGGCCGTTAAATGTGATGGGGGCATTTGTACCCGCATATAACTCTACAGCTTTGACATACTCGTTTTCTTGAATTGTCCAAGCAATGGCTTGTGTAGCGGCTAACGTACTTTCTAAGCTCGTACCTTCAGGTAGGTCTATGGAAATCGCCATATTTGGTTTGTTATCAAAAGGTAACATCTTGAGTGTCACTAGACCAGTTACCGGTAGCAATATAGCCAAGCCTAAGGCAAGAGAAAGACCGATAAATAACGTCCACTGTCGTTTTTTCTCATTTCTATCGACAAAGTAACGTAGAACTGAGCGAAAGAGCTCTCCCAAACGATCACGCTCTTCTTTGTGCTCAACTGAATGTGGGGTACTTTGTTCTGAGCTAAAGACTTTTTCTGCAACCCAAGGGGTGAACGTAAAAGCTATCAACAAAGAAATCAGCATACCAGTTGACGCATTAACTGGAATCGGGCTCATATAGGGACCCATTAATCCGGATACAAATGCCATCGGGACAAGAGCAGCAATGACCGTAAATGTCGCAAGAATAGTAGAGCCACCGACCTCTTGCACCGCTTCTGGTATTAATGCTGAAAGTGAACGGTTCGGTTCGAGTACTCGACGACGATGAATGTTTTCTACAACAACAATGGCATCGTCGACAAGTATACCAATGGAGAAAATAAGAGCGAATAATGAAATTCGGTTAAGTGTAAAACCCCAAGCATAACTTGCAACAAGAGTTGCAAGAAGAGTTAGCCCTACTGAAGCCCCGACGATTAAAGCGGGACGCCCACCAAGGAATATGAGTACAAGTACTACGACGGCACCAGTCGCGAAGAACAACTTTTCAATTAACTTATTTGCCTTCCCTGACGCCGTTTCACCACTATTTTTATTAATATCGAACTTCATATCAGGAGGGAGCAAGCGCGATGAAAACTGTTCCACGACATCTTCGGTAGCATTAGCTATATCTATAGCATTTTGACCTGCTTTTTTAGCTACTGATATAACCACAGCGGTGCGCAGCGGGGATATTTCGCCATGAGCTAACCCGTACCCCATTTGAACATACTCGGTCGGAGGGTGCGGTACTCGAGAAACCGTTGCCACATCAGCCAGTGTCACAACTTTATTACTTTCCGTTTTGACTATTATACTAGACAGATCATTAGCGGTTCTTATAAAGCGCCCAGGAGTAATGATAATATCGTGGTTATCAGAAGTTATAGTTGCGTCGTAACTTCGTTTACCTAGCCCAGCGATAGCGGCAGATATTGAGCGAAAATCAAGACCGAAGGCGGCCACTTTTACTGGATCAATATCAACTTTCATGGCCCAACCATTAGAGCCAGTGACACTGATATTTCGAGTGCCGGGAACACGCTTTAAAAGTTGAGCAAGAGAGTTGCCAATATCTGCAAGCTCTGCGGCTGTACGACTTTTATCTGAACTTGATAAAGTGAAGTTAATAATGGGAACATCGTTAATTCCCTTTGCTCGAACCAATGGAGGGAGCACACCCAGCTCCGGACTCCAATGTAATTCAGCTAGAACTTGATTCCATGTTTGAACCAGTGCTTCTTGGCGTTCAATGCCTACCTTATACTGTATAGTCACTACGGCATGACCTGGTGAGGACACTGAGTATATATGATCAACACCATGCATTTGAGCAAGTTGATGTTCGGCATGCGATACGACCTGCATTTCCATGTCCCTAGCCGATAAGGTAGGTGCACTAAGGAAGATATCAACCATTGTTACGTTGATTTGAGGATCTTCTTCTTTAGGTGTAATAATTGAAGCAACCACTCCCATCAAAGCAATGACCATCGCTATGAGAGGAACAATAGGGTTACGCTGACTCTTCGTCGCCATCCATTGTGCAATACCCATATTTACTCTCCCTCAGATAGCAAAGCAGCTACATCCGCGGCGATGATGTCACCTTGTTGAAGGCCGGCGGTGACTTCAATGGAATTCCCTCTGATTTCGCCCACTGTAATTGGACGAACTGTGAAACCATGATTACTTTTCGTCCAAACACTGTGAACATCACCATAAGTCAAAACTGAGTTTCGTGGAATAAAAATGGTTTCTCTACTACCAGTATTGATGTGAACAATTACAAAATCACCCGAACGGTTTAGTAATTGCTGCGATGAGACATCAAATCTAATTGAAACAGTATGAGTGTTAGGATCAACACTTGGAAACACGGTGATATTGGAAGCGTGATAACCATCGGAAAAGCTAACTTGAGAGCCTTGCATGACAAGATCTGCAATTTTCGTTGGTATGGCTACGGTCACTCGTTTGCCCGCAATGACTTGACCTGTCAGTAAAGGGGTGTTGGGTACCACCGTTTCACCAACCTCCACCCATCGCTGAGTCACAATGCCTCCATAAGGAGCAATGACATTGGTATAAGATAATTGTTGCTTGAACTCTGCTAAACGAGCCTCAGCAAGTTTGATGGTTGCACGGGAGGTATCACGAAGGTTTTTATGACGTGTCAGCTGCTCCTGTGACACGAAAGACGATTTGCTTAAATTTAGATAACGCTTATACTCAAGCTCAGCTCGTTCATTATCTGCATGCGCAATATCAAGCTCTGCTTCAGCGCGTCTAATTGAGGCAAGAATTTCAGTGTCATCTATTTCGAGTAACACAGAGCCAGCTTCGACAATATCATTGACATCGACATAAATTTTCTCAATACGCCCCGAAGCCTGCGCAGCAATGGTTGACTCAGAGATTGATTCCACCAATCCCCAATAACTGGTATTGGTCGGTATAAGTTCACTCTTAACCTGCAACACTTTAGGGGATGCTAACGTGTAAAAAGACCATAGTGTGCTGAACAGGCCGATAAAGATATGGAAAAGTAGTTTCATCATCACTCCTCCTTAATACCCAGTTTACGAAGAAGAGCCATCATAGGGCACCAATTGGTAAAAGCAGATTGTATCAAATTGACGCTAACAGCAGCGGTGAGCCAAAACCAATTTGGCGAAATGGCAAGGCCTAACAACAGCGACAATCCAACGATACACCCTGCAATCAGTCGTAAATAACGATGTAAATTCATAAACTCGCCTCTGTCTAAATTTGACTATTTGGAACTCAACCTATAGAAAGGTTAGTACATTTCGCTAGTTATAGTTGTTTGCAACTGAAAATTCTGAGTTGAAGACATCGAAAGTTAAAATCAAAGAGCCATTTATTTTGAGAAAATGAAGGGAACATTTCAGCAAATAGAATGAAGGGCTTTGTTGCTTAATTCAGAGAGAAGGCATGCCAGCCCCATCGTGCTTAATTCTTAATCGATATACTGTGTTTCAGGCATACCAAGCCCTGTAAGCTT
>NZ_JAKGTN010000049.1:0-6732 GCF_021568915.1 Vibrio sp. McD22-P3 | reverse complement strand
GCACAGGCGTATAGTTATATCTGTGGAGAAGTGTCATAGGTTTGTATGGAAGCAAGGGGAAGGAATGCGAGAAACAAAAGTGGTGAGTACAATTCGCGTCATATTTGCTCTATTGACTCATCAAGAACAGTTAGACTAATGCGCTCAGAGATTCTAGTGCAGATGCACGTTTTTTTGCGGCAGGTTCATCACCCATGTTTAGCGCTTCGGCGTAAATGAATTCCACATTCGTCATACCAAGGAAGCCTAAAATCGTAGCAAGATAATCATTCATACTGTTGCGAGGTGTATCTTTGTGAATGCCATCACGAGTGGTGGTCAATACTGTGTGAGTAGAATAAAGCATCATACCAAGTAATAAAGATTCATACTAAGTATTAAAGTGTCATACTAAAAGGCGGCGTTCTCCAATCGGTACGCTGCCTTTTGTGATTACGGATGTTATAGCTCTAAGAAGGTTCTGTCGAGTAGACGACACCTGTTACCAAGTGTCGTCCCTCTAAGATGTATGGACTCCCTTTCCTCAGGGAGCTACGGTTGAAGTTGACCAAAACCTAACCAAGAGTCCATACAATGCAAAAATATAACGTCATAGCGATTGATTTGGCAAAAATGTCTTTCAGGTTTGTAAATTAAGCCCACAAGGAAAAGTTATATACAATCGCGAAATTAGCAGAACGAAGCTCAAAGAACTTCTAATTAAAGAGAAGCTTTCATTAGTGGCCATGGAATCGTGTTCAAGTGCTCATTATTGGGCGAGATATGCAAAAACCGCTGGTCATCAAGTCAAAGTGATCAATGCTCGTGCGGTTAAGGGGTTTCAAACAAAACAAAAAACAGATAAGAACGATGCTCTTGCTATTGCCACCGCAGCATCACTTGAGCATATCTATAGTATTCGAGTTCAATCTGTGGATGAGCAAGCAATGCAATCAATGGAACGAGCCAGAAATTTAGCTCTCACGCACCAGATAGCTCAAAGTAATCATATTCGTGGATTACTGTCAGAATTTGGGATCATTCTTCCCCAAGGGTTAACTTCGTTAAGAGAAGGGATTCCATTTGTTCTTGAAGATGCACAAAATGGATTACCTGATCGGTTCAGAGCCGTACTTCTTCGGTTGTGGGAACATTTGCTTGTTCAGATAGTTCATCTGGATGATCTGACTAAACAGCTAGAGATAGCAATTAAAGATAATGATGTGTGTCAAAAGCTAATGAAACTTGAAGGTGTTGGTCCTTTAGGGGCTTTAGGTCTTGCCCTGCGATTAGGGAAAGGCGAGAACTTCTCAAGTGGAAGAAATGCCTCAGCCAGCATAGGCTTAACACCAAAACAGCATAGTTCTGGCGGTAAAGAACGTATTGGGCATATATCAAAGAAAAGTGCCGACATGCGACTCCGTTCAACTCTTTTTCAAGGAGCGCTTTCGGTCGTTAGCCTGGTAGTGAATCGCCCAGATAGAACAAATAAAGAACAATGGTTAAAAGCTTTAATAGAGAGACGTGAGAAGAAAGTTGCTGCGATTGCGTTAGCAAATAAAACCGTGCGAACAGCTTACGCTCTTTTAAAGAATGACTCAGTGTACCAGCTAGAAAAATTAGCTTGATATACCGAGCATAATCAACATAGAACTATGGTAAAACAGGTAAGACCGACCAATAGAAGCTAGTTGGGTTCTAAGGCACAATGATGCCGTTCCTAAGACTTAGCCTATTGGTGCGACTACATTTTAGGGCGAGGTAGTTCCTCAAGAAAGCCCGTATATAAGAGCGCATCTATACTTGTTTTTATTTTGTTTTTTGTTGATTTTCCGAGGGAGTCCATATAAGAACCCAGCGTGCAACTTTCACCGCACTAGGCTCAAGCCTTCACAAAGGCACCGATTGGCACCCAGCAACTTATAAAGCAGTGAGAGCAGGCTCATGCCAAGAGTTACGGCATTGCTTCTTTGATTTTCTCTTAGCCAAGTATTCTTGGTATTGAGGATCAAAAGGCGTAGCGGCACTCCTGATTTTCACATGTCTCTCTATTGGCACTTTGGCTATTTGAAATAGATTAAACTGACAATCCATATTCATGATCTTCTGCCAACCGTGAAATTGCCATTGACCTTGGCGGTTGATGAAGTATTTAAGGGCGATCCAAGTTCTAGACTTTGTTGGATGACGCCTTTTAGCCCAGTGCCATAACGTATGGAATAGCTTGTGACCTACATATCCGAATACCTGTTTGGCCACGCAGTGTCGATAGTAATTAGACCAACCCCTGAGTTTCGGATTTATCAACTTGATTAAATCGTTAACGGGGATAGTTGCGTGCTTTTTGATGAGTTCGCGCAAGTTACTCAAGAACAGCAGTGTGTTGGATTTACTCGGCTTAATGAGCAACTTCCCTTTGTACTTCCTGTGGTTAAAACCTAGGAAATCAAAACCACGACTGATATGGGTAATGTGCGTTTTCTCTTCGGAGAGTGTTAAGCCTCTTTCTGCTAAGAAATCAGCAATCAACGGTTTGATATCGTTCTCCAGCACTTCCTTTGAAGCACAGGTGACGACGAGGTGAGTAGCCCGTGGGAACCTCCCCCACAGGCTCTCTCAGAACCGTACGTGAACCTCTCAGCTCATACGGCTCCCATCATCCAACCGATGGTCTAACACCTAACTTCCAATGCGGAAACAGGTAAGGATATTTTAAAGCTATCTCCCCAAGCCTGTGTTCAGCTCGTCGTCGGTGTTTCTTCAACTTTTTGAACTTCCTCATCGCCCACAGACTGAGTTTGCGGTTGATATGTCGTAGCGTCGGGTACATGGCTGATTTGTAAAAACGACCATAAGTAATTTATCCACCCCTGTATTTGTGCTCTGAACATTCTGGCTGCTAAAGATCGCTGCTAAAGATCGCCCTGTGCTAAAGATCGCCCCTGCATTTGCCATTAAAGAAGTTTACTCATTTCTGGTACACTGTCGGCTTGCGCTAACAAGTATTCACACTCTGTTTGGGCTAGTGAGACACATAGTTCTATGTGTTCACGCTCTTCATCATCGATTCCTTGAGCTTCGGTAAGTCCAACCGTTTCCTTCAGGGCATTCTTTATGGCATCAATGGTTTCTACCATTATGGAAGCCATTTTGGTGCCTGAATAGCCGAGCAGAGCACCGAATTCAGCTAAATCATAGCTGGTAATAGGGTGTTTGAAGTTACCTTTCGGTGGATTTTGAAAGTCTTCGCTTTCCCAATCTCCAATCGACATCGCAAAATATTGAGGGATACTGGCGGCACGCCCCTCATCAGCAGACAATTTACCGCTTTGTGAGTTGCGTTTTGCTCCCTCTTGAGCAATAGCTTCTATGTTGACTAAATCATAAAAAGGGGTCAATTCCAGGCCTTTAGGGGTCACGAAGAAGCTAATATTTTTGCCATGGGCATCGTAGTTTAGCGTTGCTAGATTAAAGAGCATCCACTGGGTAAGCTTTAGGTTGGTGATTACCGTGTCTATGGTTTTGACGCTCAGTAGGCGTGGGAAAGAAACGCCATCACGCATATATATACCATCGCCTTCATCCCCATTCTGACGCTCGTATTTGTAACCTGGAGGTAAGTCAGTCGCCTGACAGCCATCAATCACGTGTTTTCGTTGAACGACATCACGAGCCTCGATATAGGCACGATCGAACCGCTCTATCATCAGTGTCCTAGTCTTCCCAATACGGGTTAACTCAACATTAGCGACATCCAAACCTGCTAGCTTAGCTAATGTCATGCAAAAGAACTCATTCACAGCAATACACGGTGCTTTACCGCTTTCAAACTTCAGAATGTAGTTCGAACTTAATTTTCCTTCACCAAATCCCCATTCATCACCGCGCTTAAGTAAGTTTAACTTGTTTTGCACACCGGCAACTGAAAGGCGAACCTTACCGTCCCAATAAACTAATGGGGCTAAATCTCGCTCAAGTCGTTCTATGAGCTCATCATCAGGAACAGATCTAAAGCTGGTTTCCTGAGGTTCTGAGTTTGGAACTCGAAAAGATAATGCACCAGATGTTTCCGCACCAAGCTTACGAATCAGCCCGAACGTGTTGCTTTTGGAGATAGTGGTGTTTTGTATCATCTCCTCAAAGGCTTCTCCTTCAGGAAGGAGATTTCTGAGGTAGTTCTCGATACTACGTAGCGAAGCCTGATCATCGAAAGGGATGTGTGGTGAAATCGGGAAACCAGTGTGTTTCCATTCATCTTCATAGATGAATGAGAATTCTGTCTCTGTTCCGACAGGAAGAATCAAACGACCAATTTTGGTATTCGTACCGATAAACACGTCTAATTGTTGCAGCTTACTCATACCAACCATCCTCATTGCTTATCACGTTGTTTTCGTCTTGGTAGGTTATTTGGTTGTGTGGACGAACAAATAGCTTTAAGTCGATAAGGCGTAACGACAGCCCTAAGATATCCATGAGGATAAGTACATTGGCAAAGGTGACACTGGTATCGCCTTTTTCAATCTTCATGATTGTCCTACGAGATAAATTGGCTTTTGAAGCGAGATCATCAATACGCCAGCCTCTATCGGTGCGCTTTGAGCGAATGGCGGCTCCCAGCGTTTCCATACTGAACTCGGTATTCAAATCAGGCATAGGTTGTGCCTTTACCATCTTACCTTTTTTCATAAGTGCCTTTTAGTGTACTTTTGTTACTATTGGGGTCGTCTCAATATATAAGTTCACTATAACTCACTTTTGAAGTGTCTGTATAAGAAATTATTTAAAAGTATAATTTAAGTAACTTATGTTTAGTTTGCTAGTTGTATGTTCGTTCCAATAAGTGGCAATCTGTTTTTGCTAAACTAGAGTAAGCGTGTCATAAATCACCATGTGAATAGAATAAGGTTCTAAGCAGCAATGAAAATTAAAATTGAGAAGACCTGCGATGGTGAGGCTTTCTTCAACATTCCAGAAATACTGCAAAAAGAATTGCAATGGGAAGAAGGCGATCAAATCGAATGGCTCGACAATAACGATGGTTCATGGACTTTGCGCAAAGTTGAACTTGAGGATGATACCCAGTCGAAGTCTATAGAGTACGTTCTTTCACAACATCCTACTTTAAAAGAGCACATGGAGGATATGTTTGAGGACTCTGGTTTGAGAGCAGAATGGTTAACTTCCGCAATTCCAGCGCTATCTGGTCTAACTCCGCTAGAAGTTGTGCTTAAAGGTGATTTAAAACGCGTTTTAGATGTATTAAATCGTATCAAGTATGGTGATTTTTCTTGAGATGCTTTTATCTCAAAATATCAGGTTGATATGTTGAGCCATTGGCCATCTCTTTCCGGATGAAGCCTACTTTGCAAGGCAGAGATACCTACATGGACAGGAACTAACACGCTTGTACCCAATCATAGTGTATCTAAGGACCTATATCGCAGAACCAAACAGACCAACTTTCCCTGTTATGTCAGAAAAGTTGCTTTGTGACAATCGGTAGGTTTCCATTTAAGCCGTATATCCGTACTTCAACTTATTGATCTCTTCTGTTACCAGAATGATACCGGTTATTGTGTCACAGAATGAAAGTGGGGTTTTGTTTTCAAACACCAAACTGGGTTTATTTAACCAGCGTAATGTCGCATCACGATCACCAAAATACTCATTTGCTTGTTTGACCATATCTGCAAGCATAAGAGCATGTTCACTGGCTGTTGGGCTTAGCGTTGCGTTTGGTTCTTTCATTTTTCGCTGGAGAGTACGCAGATTAACGCCAATAATTTTCGCGTAATCTGTCTTAGTCAGACCAAGAGTTAACATTCCTCTATCCAGCATTTCAACAGGAAGCCCTTGACGAATAATTTTTAGACTATCGATTACGCTCTGAGATTTGCGCTTTTCACCTCCGAGCATTTCATAAGCAGCACTGAACATTAAAGTACCTCCGAATCTAACTACACTTACACAATAGGCGTAATTAGATTATTTTAACACGGAAATATGTCGAGGCTTGCTAGTTGCCTACATACTCTTTCCAATTAGTGGCAAGCTGGCCTTGCTACACTAGAACTAATCCAAGTATCGTATTGCTGTATATGTTATAAACGAAAATGGTTCATGAAAAACAGTTACAACTGATGAATTGATAGGGTTGTTAGCTAGTACGAACTAGCGCGTCGGCACAACACATGAGAAGACTAAGATGTTGTTTCTAAGTATAATATTCGCATTGAGTTTAGCTATTGGTGCTTTTACTCTCTATTCGGAAAATGTTCACATTTGGCTCTCGAAACATATGGATGAATATGAAATAGAGCTAGAGAAAAACAATCCAGAAGAGCTAAAAAAGCTGAAGAAAAAATACCAGCGTTAACAACCAATCACCTGATTCAACCGTAAATTTCATTAAATTTTCGGTTAATCTTACCCCAATTCATGCCAGTTTTCTGGGAAATCCAGATTCAACCGTAAATGAGGTTAAATTTACGGTTATTACTCCTACCTACTAACTCAAGCTTTTGGGAAATACAAAGACAGGCAACACTAGTGGTTGGATATCACTTTTTACCATATGTGGACGCCCCGTTTGTTTCGATTGCAGATAGTGTCCTGGTGTGTGCAAGAAAAGTTCACAGCAAATTCACCTTCGCCCCCTCTGGCAGGATTGTTGTCACTGTTAAAATTTAACCAGTATGGGCGGTATTGAGTAAACTTTGTCTCGTATACCAGCAGAAAGAAAAGAAGCCA
>NZ_JAKGTN010000048.1:0-6821 GCF_021568915.1 Vibrio sp. McD22-P3 | reverse complement strand
CAGGAACTGTGAGCCTGTTGGCGAAGTCCACCTAAATCCAGAAAGAGAAGCTGCTTAATAAGCAAGCAAATGATGACAACTACCTTGAAAAACGCCGGTTTGCATTCGACTAAGATTCTTTACAGTGTAACTGCATGAAGAACAGCTATTAATGAGCCTCGTTCCGTGTTTGTAGCAGTGAAAAACCCCCTGTAGTTGATGATGTTGGTGAAAATATGAAATACCAACAGTATCTAAGTCTTCAGCAATACAATCTTTGCAGTAACGCCACAAACGATTATGTACCGTTTGAGATTGTGTAAAGTCGATGTCATAGGGCTTTCCTTTCAAAAACAATGGTAGTTCGCGTTTCTCTCGCTCGTTGAGGAAAGACTCGATGACGTTACCGTGCATATGCATTTGCCAAATCGAACAATTGTCATCATTAAGAATATTCATCAGTATGGCGTCTAGGTCAGACATGACTGTAACTGGCGACGCACTGAAATTTGCCAGCCCTATACGTTTTGCTGAAGTAGCAAAAGTGCCAAAAGGGGACATAGTATGAACTCGGCTAAGGAAGCTTCTTAGGTGTTCGTTCGGTAGTAGGTACAAGATGTTATTCATACTTTCTAGCCTGCGCTAGTAAGGCTTCAGGAGTTAAGCTCTCTAGCATTTCTTGGTCTTTCTCAGTAAGGTTTGCGGCAGAACGAGAGCTTCTAGGGGATTGCTTACAGACTTGGTTACCGTCAATATTTGAGCCACTTTCTGAAAACAAATCCTGTTGAACCGAGTGCAATTGAGATAAAGGATTGCAATCTTCATATTTATAAAATTGACCACGCTTTAGTGCCGTTAATGCGCCTGATACCAAGAGAAATTGCTCTTTGAATACATGGTCTAGAGCAGCCATGCTTAGGTCTTGATTGTTTGGTGTTAGATAAGTCAGATAAGACAATGTGGCCTTTATTAGGCTGCTCGCGATAGCGGGGATCCCTGCTGATAAGTAGTGAACATGGCGCGTTAGAGTATCAATGTCAGTTGTCTGATTCTTAAGTAATTGTGTCGGGCACATTTGCTTAATGAAGCGTTTCCAAAACGAACTTTCAACATCACATTGCTCTAAGATTAGCGACCCTGTCTTTCCAATTCGCCTAGCGGCAGTCATCTCTTTAGAAAACAGATTGAGTGTTGATAGTGTCCCGACGAGTAATAGTGGTACACCAACCTTGTTAAACAACTCTTCCACGAACTTTAGTGTGGCGTTCTCGTTGTTACCGACTTTCTCGTACTGTCGAGTTTCAGATAGGTTCTGAGCTTCATCTAGAACAATAATCCCAACACCATGGATGAGTAGCGCCTTACGAACCGCAATCATGAGCGCCGTAACTGAGCTTTTCTGATGTGACTCATAATAATTCTCACCAGTTACCGAATCGATGGACTCAAGAATCCTCCAGAGTAGTGCACGCTGCCCGCGAGCTGTTGGGATATCGATCTTAAGCCAGACAATCTGTTCGTAGATGAACCTTTGTCCTTGGTACTCTTGATGTGAAATGACTTGAGGAATGGCAGACAAGATGCTTTCTACCATCGCTGACTTTCCGCGACCTGATAGACCTGCTACCAAAAAACTCTGCTGATTTGCTGTTTGCTTTAGAGTGCGCTCTTGCCCTTCAGGTATTTCAATAGAGTCGGCAAATTGCAATTGTTTAATATCGCCATACACCAAAGGGTTGCGATAGATATAGCCTCGCTCAATCATGCGAAATACGGTGTCATAAAGGCGTGGGGCTTCATCCTGAACAACATAGCACTCAGATAGGTTATCAATGAATGTTCTGGTGTAGTAACCATGATGCTCAGTAGGGAGCGAACTAACATCAATCAACGTGTCAGGAGATAGTGTTGTTGCCTGGATAAATTGTTTAGGTAGCAATGGCATTCCAAGCGCTTCAATCAGAGGGTTTTTTGCCATCTGAGAGTTAGGGTGAGGTATATAATTAGCTATCATCTTGTTCATCATCAAAGTCAAAAAAATCAGGTGTTTCCAAGTGTTGGGTACTCTTTTTAGCAGTGGAGCTAGCGTTATCTTCGGAACTTAACGTTGCTGCTATTTGTTCAGATTGTTTGCTGCGTTCAATAGAAGAGACGATACTCTTTCGTTCTTTGATACCTGTCTGGATAGACTTTGCTGACGATGTTTTTAAGAATCGAGCGTCAGCTTTTGCTTGTTTATCGATTTCATCCAGTTTGTTTAAGAACTCAATTTTGTTAGCGAATGAATGTTCTTCATGAAGGCTTTGTTTTTGTTTGGTTAGTTCGATTTCATGAAGGGTCGATTGCCAAATTTGATTACGATACGCTTCAGAGCGGTCAGTGAGTTCTAAAGTAATTAGCTCATTAGATTCAGGATCTTTACACCAAATAAAGTTCGTTGAATTTTGGTCGTATCGAACCTCCACAGTGTATCGGCCAAAATTACGAGCTTTGTCTAACCATTGTTTATGAATGATTTTGTTAGCGCTGTAATACAGCCCCTTAAAGTAAACGCCCTCCATTCTCACAGTCGCCTTGTCAGCAGGTAGCAATGCGAAACGAAGTCGCTCTTCAGGAATTTGAGCTGGCGGTATCATCATTTCTTCTAGCCCGTAGAGATATAAGTCTCTAGGAGAGAAACCAACATCATCACGAGACATCTCGAAGTTATGGTTGTTCTTTCTAAGGCGGTTGTTATTGGTATAAATGATTGTTCTTATGAGCTTTTCCATGAATGCTTCGAAGGACATCGACGCTTTTCTAGAAGCGTGTTGCTCTTCCTTGCTGGGTACTTTCATGACTTGACCAGGCACAAATCGAACAGCATTTTGATGAAAGATATCAAATGCTTTCTCGACAGTTCCTTTACAATCCCCGCGATGATACGGAGCGAAACTGGCGATTGATAAGCCAATTTCGCCCTTAAGCATGCTTTCAATATTACGGTCTGTATACTCGGAACCTCGATCCATGACTAACTGTGAGCAAACATGGTGGCACGGCCATTCGTTTTCAGTAATTTCAACGCCATAGCGTTTAGCAAACTGGACTTTGTTGGTAAAAGCATTGAAAAGGGCTTGTGATGCTCCAGTCCAATCTGGGCCGTGAAAACAAGCATGAGTGCCAACAAACATGCCAGACCACGTATCTACAACTAGATAGATCACTGGGCGTCCCGTGGCTAACTGATTGGTTTTGTCGTAGGGGTAACGTATGTATTGATCAACGACTGTTGCATCTATTTCATAGCGACTTGTGGGGCCACGAACACCTTGCCGAGCAAGGCCTGCACGACCTCGGTAGTCTTTTTGAAAATTGGTCGTGCCGACAGCCTTCCTTATCAATTCAAGTTGATCTACGTTTTGCTTAAAATGATATTTAAATGCATTTCGTGAAATGAGTTTGGCCCTTGGAACAGGTAAAGCTATCTCATGTGCTTCTTCAATCATTGGTTTAACACGTGCATACATGAACTTGCGTGTAAACTGATCGTAAAGGTCACTCAGCCTAGCTTTGCCACCGTTTGGAATGGTTTTAGCAAATCGTCGAATATGTTTAATGTCTTGCTGAGTGACTCCACGATAAGGACTTCCATATTTGGTTTTCGGGCCACTTTTGCCTAACTCAGGGTCTTGGTCAAATGACGGTACTTCAGGTAAAGACTGATTCGTTCCGCAATTTCTCCATAGAGGGAGTAGAGCATTGACGTGAGAACCGTAATACCAGTAACGATTTAAAATTTTTGCTACATAACTGCGGCTGCGACCTGATGTTTCTATCAATCGATGTAAGATTGAACTGCTATCGATAAAAAGATAGTTGTAACGTAGTTCGTCGTTATCGATTAACGGGGCAATAATGTTAAAGCTGCTATCTCTGCGTTGTAACCACTTTCTGCGCTTCTTATCCTTCAGTAACTCTTCGTCCGACATGTATAGGTAAGGGCTAAAGGAATGCTCTAGCACTTTCCATTTGCCCAGCTCTATTTGCCTCAACGTATCACTTAGCATAATCGTATGAGGCCTTTTAGGGCGTTCAACATTGAGCTGAGTGACAGCAATTTGGTCGAGGTCTTGGCAAATATCTACGATAAGATATTCAAGCCCTTTTTTGCCATCGACTAATTTTTGATTAATTCTCATCGTGTTGCGTAATCATCATTACAGGGCGAAAAACTTCTATGCGCTCATTCAGGTCAACGTCTAGTTGACCTGAATACGCAAGATGTTGAAATATCTCTAACGCAGCAAGTTCGGTTACATCATGTACTAATGATGCGTGATTCAAATGCTGCTTTAGAGTTTTCTCTGGGTCGTTCATAAGGCTCTTGTTTAGAGTGTTTAACATCCCTTCGCACAGTGGGCCTTCGATTTGGCTCTCGCGTACATGATGGTAAGTCTCTCTAAGCCATTGAAGGTTGTATGTTTTGTTGGGGTTTAAGTCTTCATCTGTTATTTGCGTTAGATGATGGTTGTAATGCCCCCAGTACATCTCTTCAATTTTGAACTTTTGTTGGGTTCGTGTGACTTTTTGGGGAGGCTCAAATTCAGTGCTTAGTGCTGAGGTCGGTTTATAGTTATACGGCTGAATGCCAAGCTGGTCTCTCGTCGCATCATACAAGGTGACAACGAAATCCGTGGTCATGGTTGCAGCAGGAATATCTTTACCATCCCTTTCTTTGTATTTAGCTGGGTGTCGATAATTCAGATGTTTAGCCCACTCGAGAGTTTCATTTATCGGTAAGGGGTATTGTTCTTGTATATCCAAGACTTCAGGATCGTGCTCAAGATGAAAAAATAGAGCAAGCTCACCTAAGCTGAATAAGTGATGGCAGCGTTTCGTCTTGTGACTGAAAACAATATGAGATAGACCGACGCTATTTGAACGGCGAACTGTAATATATGGCTCGTACTCGCCATTCTTAATCTTCTTTAAGTGTTTTTCTAATTTTCTGAGCTCATAGTTTGTTATGTATGGTTGCTTAACTATTTTCATATACCTAATCCTCACTTACTAATATATTGTTAGCAGCCTTTCTAGGGTTTGTCTAATTGGAGGTGCTTGTAAGTTGCTGTAAATAAAGGACTTATTATAACTTATATAATTAGCTTAGAGCTTAGTGATCTGAATTGGAAAAGCTTGTAATTCAATGTGATATTTGAATGGATACATGGAATTTGCAGTTTTTGATTAGGCTTATTTATTATTCCTTATATAAATCACGATAGAATATAATTTCTTTATATTTCATTGTCTTAATAAAGGGTTGTTCACGAATCGTACACTTGGATCCTTGGCTCAAAAAAAACTGACAAAACATGCAAATTTATTGGTCTGGTTGCTTATTATCGACAGAGTTAGATATCTTTTTTAAAGAGGCTAATATTACAAACATGTGATGATTAGTTAGGCTTGGTTATGGTTAGCGCAGAAAGATTTATCAGTATGGCATGGGAACTAGAGCTCACCATCTGCTCATTGATAACTGACCAAACACCAGAGGGCTACTTGGATGTGTGTAGAGACCGAGCTAAGAGTAGAGGCATAGATGTCTTTAATATGAACTTTAACGAGTATGAATCCCCCCTAGCTGCTTTCGCAGCAGAAGAGAACCGAGAATTGGTTGCTACTTTGGAAAGTTGTAGACGCAAGACACTTGTCATTTTTGAAGGAGCTGACGCGCTCGCACCTTTGGAGTGTAATGAGACGTTTTGGTTAAGATCTTTACTGAACAATAGCAATGTTATTGGGCTTGTTGTTGTCTTCTTGGTTACGAATGAAGGGAAGCTAAGGTTGTTTCAGGATAGTGAGGGGGCATTCTATCGAGATTGTGTACGTTTAAATTAGATAACAACTCAGTATGACTTACTTTTAACCATTTATTTTAAAGCGTTGGACATTTTTCATATAACCAGAATTGCTAAGTGTAAAGAAAGCTTACTGAAGTTTGACTACATGCAAATACTCATCAGAACTCATATGTTATCATAGAGAAATAACGATAAATTAGGTAGTTGGCAGAATGAGTTATAATGAGTTTGTTGGTACGGCTGAGATAACAGATCAAGGCATACGTAAACATTTTACTAAATGGAAGAAAGTTCCCTTACAGTCGGTTATTGAATTAGTCGCAAACGGTTTTGATGCTAATGCTAAAACTGTCCATGTAGACATAGAATACAGTGAAATGGATGGCCTGGTTTCGGTATCGGTACTCGATGATGGTACTGGTATAGATATCGGCTTGTGTTCTGAACACTTTTCAAGATTCTATGAATCCTCAAAGAAAGATGATGATGACTTACAGGGTGCACATGGTCGCGGACGCTTAGCTTTTCATCTGTTATGTAATGACGCCACTTGGTTTACCAAAAGAAGTGAGACGAAGAATGCCAAGATCTCTATTCAAAACGGAACGTTGCGTGAGTTCAGAGCTGCGGAGCTGACAGAGATAGAGCAAGTTGCTGCATTGAAAAGGTATCAACATGGAACTTATGTTCAACTAAGCAACTTCACTGCTAATTTACCTCAAATAGATGATATTGCTTCTAAGCTACAGTGTGAATTCGGTTGGCGCTTAGCTCTTAACAAGAATAGAAAACTTTTTTTAAATGGAAAAGAAGTTGAAGTTCCTGATAATCAGTTGGTGAAGAAAACATTCCAGATAGAGGGTGAGTCTTTTGACGTCTCTTTTGTCCGCTGGTTTCGGCGTTTTTCAAGGTAGTTGTCATCATTTGCTTGCTTATTAAGCAGCTTCTCTTTCTGGATTTAGGTGGACTTCGCCAACAGGCTCACAGTTCCTG
>NZ_JAKGTN010000047.1:0-8755 GCF_021568915.1 Vibrio sp. McD22-P3 | reverse complement strand
AGTCGGACTGGGTTATCTAACACTTGGTCAACCGTTAGCCTCCCTGTCTGGTGGTGAGTGCCAACGAGTGAAGTTATCGAGTGAGCTACACAAAACTGGTAATGTTTACATCCTTGATGAGCCAACAACGGGGTTGCATGTTTCCGATGCGGCAAGAATTATCAGTATCTTTGAAAAACTCGCAACAAAGGGCAATACAGTCATTCTTATAGAGCACAACCTAGATGTGATGACCAAAGCCGATTGGATTATCGACGTCGGCCCAGATGGTGGTGAAAGAGGTGGAGAGATCTTGTTTGAGGGGACACCAAAAACACTTATAGAAAAGTCCAACTCTCACACTGCCCGCTTTTTGAGAAACTACTTAGAAACATAGATATCAAATTACAAGAGGGTATTTGTCAGTATTAGAATACCTATCAAGCTTAATCGAAAGTAGAGCCCAATTGAACTTTATGTATCATGAATACTGTTATAAGGTAATCATGAATTTTATAATGTGAGGCTTTGTTGCTTAATTCAGCTTAAGAGCGAACGCTAGTTAAATCGTTCGCATTTTAAACAATATACTGAGTTTCGGGCATACCTATCCCAGTTAGCTTGTTGAGTGCTTTGATCATAGCGTAAGTCTCACCAACTTGTGAGTTGTAATTTCGAAGCGTGAATGAAGCACCTAGTAGTTGTTTTACGCGATACATCGCGGTCTCTGACAATGACCGCTTATGGTAACCATACTTCTGTTTCCACTTTTTGTTCGAGCCGTAGAGTTTTTGGCAGCCAACTGCCAGGTTACGCGGATGCCCTTTCCCCAGAAAGCTGCACCTTCGTGCGGAGGGATTAAAGGTGTCGCTTTCTTAACCCTAATCGCTCTGTGACACTCTCTTGTATCGTATGCACCATCACCTGAGATTTCCTTGATGGCTCGGCGTGTTTGCTTGAGTAGGCTGGGGAGTACTTCCGCATTAGTCACACCCGATAGTGTCAGTTTAGCGACGATAATCTCATGTGTATCTGTATCAACCGAAAGATGGAGTTGACCTTGTCATCAGTACCATGCTCTTTCACTTTCCATTCTTCCTCACCATATACCTTGAGCTCTATTACATCAATGGCCAAGTGTTGGATGGCGCTTCGTGTCGAGGCTTTGAAATTAACCTCTACACCCGTAGTTCGGCGGCTTATACAGGTATAGTGAGGACAAACCAATAGGACGTTCGTCAATCTAAATACAGAGTCGATAAAACCTTATTGCGCTCTCAAAGGTAAGGAAAAAATGCGCTTTACCATGAGAGCCGTCGTGATAGCGAGATCACCAAACAGTCTTGGTCTACCACGTTTGTCCCGTTTAGGTTGTTTCCGCTCAGTTATGGTTTCCTCGTCAATCCAAAATGTGAGTGAACCTCTGTTGATCAAGGAGTTATTGTACTTGCGCTAGTTGGTGGTTTTGTAACAAGGTTTTGGCATGAAATCAAAGTCAGTAAATGAATGTCCCTGATTTAGTCGTGAGATTGTGATTTAGTTCACTTGACTTGTGCAATAAAGCCTCGAAAGGGCGTTGTTGCCTAAATCAGTTGAACCTTTTCCAAGTCCTGCGTTCTGATCCCTTGTAATGGTAAGCGCGGTGGTAACATGGGGAAAGCGAAAAAGAAGATAACTAACTGGGCGGAGTATAATAAGGCTCTGTACAAGCGTGGTTCGGTTACGTTCTGGATAGATGATTCAGCCATTGATGCATGGTAATGCAAAACTCATCATGGTAGGCGTGGTAGAGGCTTCCAGTACTCAGATACAGCGATTGAAACTGCTTTGATGATTAAGGGCATCTTCTCTCTGCCATTACGTGCATTTCAAGGCTTTATCGACTCGATTTTCAAGCTATTAGATGTTCCGCTGATATCCCCTGACTACACCTGTATCAGTAAACGCTCGAAGATGGTTCAGGTCAGATATCGCAATAAATCTAGAGGAGCTATACGGCATATAGCTATAGACTCAACTGGCCTCAAAGTTTTTGGCGAGGGTGAGTGGAAAGTGAAAAACATGGAGCAGAAAAGAGCAGAAAATGGCGTAAACTGCACTTAGCTGTAGATGTAGATACTCACGAAGCTGTTAGTGCGAAAGTCAGCCTTGTAAAAGTTGGCGATAGTGAAGTGCTACCGACGCTGCTCAATCCACTACGCAGAAAGGTCGCTACCGTATCTGCCGATGGAGCCTATGACACCAGAACTTGCTATGAGACACTGAAAAAGAAAGGTTGTACTACGTTGATTCCGCCTGGAAAGAATGCAGCACTTTGGGAGGAAGGTCATCCCAGAAACGAAGTGGTAGCAGCTCCGAAAAGTGGCACAATAGCAAAGTGGAAAGCCGAGTCTGGTTATCACTATCGCTCAATATCTGAGATCGTAATGTCTCGATATAAAGGACTCACAAGCGGTAAATTGAGCTTGAGATGTTACAACGCTCAAGTTGGTGAAATCATGGCGAATGTCAAAGCCATAAACAAAGTCATAGGACTAGGTATGCCCGTCAGAAGCTAACGGCTAATTATATATGGCGTCGTTGATCCTCTAGCTAATTTGATCAACAACGCTCCTCGAAAGTGCTAACTTTCTGAGTGTCTACAGCATCACCTTTGATTATTGCATACATGCAAATATGATTGTTGTTTCAAAGTATTTATTGATTTGCCACTCTTAAATAAACTTCTTCTATGCCCTGTAAGGGAAACGTTTAATCACATTTATGAGTGTTCTATGAAAATCAAAACAACTTTTTCAGTTCTTTCTTTAGCATTATTAGCGACTTCAACTCTTGCAGCAGAAAATCAAGTTGCATCTGTCTCGGCTGGTATTGGATTCGATAACTATGGTGCTTCACTTAAAATGCAGTATGAGAAAAACTCCGAGTCCAATGTGACTAAAGGTATTATGGAGCTCAAAGGTATAGCTGGTTCTTCTATTGGTTGGTCAAATTCGAATGAACGAGATGATAGTATTGATAGCTTTCGTGCTCGCTTTTTTAGTAACAATGCCAGCTCTGGTATAGGTGGATACCTTGATACCAATTATGATGTAGAGAAAGAAGCTGCAAATGTATCTGGCAATATAAGTTTCCTTTATAAGTATCATAAACTAGAGGTTCTACCATATGCTGGGCTTGGTTTATCAATCGTGAATGGAGAACTGCCGTTGGAGGAGAATGGTTATCCTGTAGACGACGATCACGTTACGGGTTACACAATGCCAGGTTCATTCGGTCAAGTTGGTATTTATTTTTCTTACGATATTACAGATAAACTTAATTTCACTTATAACCCAGAATATCGAACCACGTTAGGCGGTTCTGAATCCTACGTAAACAATTATTTTGATGGGGACTCTTATCAATTTTATAATGAAGTCCGATTAGGTTATCGCATTAACCAGCAATGGGACATGAAATATCACATAGAATGGTATTCTAATCAGAGTGATGTCGATGCTATTAATGGTGTCGAGATTAATTACCATTTCTAAATGCTAAGTATATTAAACGCCGAACATACTTCTAACTAATTAGTTTCAGTGAATATTCACTGGAATTTAAAACTCGAACCCCATCAGCTCCCACATGTGGTACCTTCTCGCGTTATAGTGATTCGATTTATATTGATTCCTATAACGTGGCTTTGTTGCTTAATTCAGTGAAAGAGCGAACGCTAGCTAAATCGTTCGCATTTTAAACAACATACTGAGTTTTCGGGCATACCTATCCCAGTGAGCTTATTGAGTGCTTTGATCATGGCGTAAGTCTCACCAACTGTGCGTTATAATTTCGAAGCGTGAGTGAAGGACCTAGTAGTTGTTTTACGCAATACATAGCGGTCTCCGACGATGATCGCTTATGGTAACCATACTTTTGTTTCCATTTTTTATTCGTGCTATACAGCTTTTGGCAGCCAAATACCAGATTACGTGGATGCCCTTTTTCCCAGAAAGCAGCACTCTTATGCGGAGGAATTAAAGGTGTCGCTTTCTTAACCCCAATCGTTCTGTGACACTCTCTTGTATCGTATGCACCATCTCTCGAGATTTCCTTGATGGTTCGGCGTGCTTGCTTGAGTATGTTGGGTAGCGTTTCCGCATCGGTCACACCTGATAGTGTCAGCTCTTCGCGATAATTTCAGGTGTATCTGTATCAACTGCGAGATGGAGTTTAGACTCGACGCTTACCATCAGTTCCATGCTTTTCACTTTCCATTCTCCCTCTCCGTATACCTTGAGCCCAGTTGCATCAATGGCTAGGTGTTGGATGGCGCCTCGTGTTGAGAACTTTTATAAAACAACTAGGGCGTGTATATGGTCTCCTCCATCATTGCAAGAATAACTAGTTGTTTTTGACAGGAAATGGTTGCGTTCGTATATCCGGCTTCTGTTTGAAGTCATAGACTTCGAGCCTCGATGAACTTCGCACATATCGTCCTTATCGTTGACACGGATTCTACATCCACACGCCCTATCAGGTTTTCGATATGTAGGTTTTACCTTTCTGTCATCAACTTCTATTTATCCAGCAATCCTTAGAAGGGGGTTGTTTTTAACTAAGCAGCAACTAGATATTCTTCGTTGTAGTTGCTGCCATGTTTCAGTATTGCCCAACTAACTCGGGCAAGTTTATTGGCTAAAGCCACGGCGGCTTTATTCCTTCCTCTGGTCACCACCAATCGGTCAAGCCATTTGGCCAGAGGTGTAGTCTTTCCTGAGTTAACTCTGATTACCGCTCTAGCACCATGTATCAAGAGCGTCCTGAGATAAACATCACCACGCTTACTAATACCTAACAAGTTCTGTTTACCACCAGAGCTATGCTGCCTAGGAACTAGGCCTAATGATGCAGATACCGCTCTACCATTCTTAAATTCACTTCCGTTCCCAATGTACTCATAAACTGCACTTGAGACGATTGGGCCGATCCCAGGAATATCTTGCAATCTTTGGCACTCTTCACTTTGGCTCAATAACTTGATTTTTTTGGTATAAAAATCCAGATGCTCATTTAGCTCCGTCAGCTTTTGGTAATGTTGTTCAAGCAACTCTTTGAATAGAGGACTCAAACCATTATCAACTTGTACATCGAACAGCTCTGGCAGTCGCTTGTAAACGTTGCTTACTCCTTGAGGAATTACTATTCCTTGCTCAGCCAAAATACCTCGAATACCGTTACAATTAGCCGTCCTGTCTCGCTCGCACTTTTTGCGTAATACGTGTAATGCCTTTATATCTAATTGTTCTTGGCTTTTAATGCGTACAAAGCGCATCTGAGGCCGAACAACCGCTTCTGCGATAGCTAAAGCATCGTTGTAATCGTTTTTATTGCCTCGAACATAGGGTTTAACATGCTGCGGGGCGATTAGCTTGACTTGATGCCCTAACTTTTGAATTTCTCTAGCCCAATAATGGGCACTAGAGCAAGATTCAATACCGACTAAACATTTCGGTAGTGTGCTGAAAAATGCCAATATTTCAGAGCGTCGAAGCATTCTTTTCCGAATTATTTTTCCTGCCTGATTACAGCAAACAACATGATAAACATTTTTTGCTAAATCGAGTGCCCAACAGTTGTAATATTCATATAGGTCTCCTCGCCGTTTTAACTTGTTTTCTCAAATCCAAGTTTGGCACATTGCGATGCCGTTAAGGGGAGGAGACCATCTCATCGTTGATCTTTCGTGAGTGTTTTTTGAACAGCATGGTAAAGAGTTATAATTTGCTTCGCCAAAAGTAAAACCATAACCAATACCATGACAAGAACAATGCTAACTGATATTCGCTGGGAACTGCTACTCCAAGTTATGAAAAGTACAGGTCGTATTTACGATAAAACTGAACATCGAATGACATTTGAAGGAATACTTTATCGAATGAGAACTGGTATTCCTTGGCGAGATCTACCCTCTGAGTTCGGAGAGTGGAATACCGTTTACAGACGATTTAATCTTTGGTCAAAGAAAGGGATTTTAGATAATCTTTTCAAAAGTTTATCTAGCATGGCTGATTTTGAATGGGTATTTCTTGATGGCTCTATAGTTAGAGCGCATCAGCATAGTACAGGTGCAGCTACTGAAAGTTCAGAGCAAATAGGAAAAAGTCGCGGGGCAACTCAACCAAAATTCACTTAGCCGTAGATAGTGGTGGCCTGCCGATTTGCTTTGATTTATCAGAGGGCCAACGCCACGATATAGTGAATGCCGAAAGCTTAGTTGAGCAACTCGATGAAGTTAATATCATCGTTTGTGATAAAGGATATGACAGCGAACCTTTCCGTACTTTTGTTAAGGAACGTGGCGGAGAAACGGTAATTGCTAAACGCAATTACGGACAAGATATAGACAAAGACAGTATGGATTGGTGTCTATACAAGTATCGTCACTTGGTCGAAAATGCCTTTGGGAGAATTAAGCATTATCGAGCTATTTCAAGTAGATATGAAAAGCTAGAAAGGAATTATGCCAGCATGTTATCGCTGGCATTCATGTTAATGTGGCTACCGATGTATTGTTGAACACGAAATGTACAGCAAAGATCAACACGCCCTAGCACACCTAACAGTTATTTTTTAAGTGTACTAACTGTTTCGCCTTCAAAAAATTTCGTCATGTGATTAATAAAAACCTCAGTTCTCATTGGTTTTAGCTTTTGTTCTTTGTAAACCATATTGATCGTTGTCTCCTGATATATATCTTCTTTAAGAATAGTGACGAGATTCGACTCAATATCTACTTTTTTAGCAAGAGTAGGTGTGATGAAAGCGAGTCCTAAACCCGCAATACATGCTTGGCAAGCTGCATAGCTGCTGTTTATGGACAGAGAAATAGGCAGTTTGTTTAGTAAGTCTTTTTTTGAATGATGATAATTAAAAGCGTTTTTAGATTTAATTGTTCTATGGGGAGCTTTAATATCATCAAGGCAATCAATCTTACCATACTCAGCCAAATACTCCTGAGATGCCATTAGATAGCGCTTATAGTGAACGACTTGTCTAGCTATAAGGCTTTGATTGATATCATCTCCTATATTGAACCAGATATCCACTCCCTCTTCGTTGACATTAACAAAACGATTCGAAAAATCAAGATCCAGCTTCACTTTGGGGAACGTCTTAGCAAACTGTGTAATAGGCCCCAGTAATATCAGGTTGCCTAAATCTACTGGTGCCACTATCTTCAAAACGCCTGTTGGCTCAATTTGGTTATTCATAATTTCATTTTCGGAGCGTTGCAATAAAGCTTCAACACCTTGGCAATAGCCATAAAAAGAACGACCTTCTGCAGTTAAGGTCAGTACTCGGGTTGTTCTATGTAATAACTTAACTCCATAATACATTTCTAGTTCCGTGATCTTTCTACTTACTGTGGAAGCATTGATTGCCAACTCCTCTGCGGCTTTTGATAAAGAACTCAACTCAATCACTCGTTGAAATATCTTTAGTGCATTCAGGTCAAAACCATTATTGCTTCTATGCAAAGTTCTTCCTTAATCTGAGGTATTTAAAGGAAATATAGACATTGGTAACCTTATTAGCAACTTAAATAAACGCTAAGAGACTTACTATGTTAAAAGCACTAAACAACCTAAAAGAAATGATCAATGTTGAGATCGACCCCTCTATCACCCCAATTGATATTAACTATGTACCTGATAGTGATTGCTACTCACCATATAATTTGTCAGATAGCTTCTCATCACTGCTCATGATGAACGGTCTACTTGTCGCTAATATTTGGAAGCATAAGACAGGACAAACTCAGAGTATTGTAGTTGATCACGCCAGAGCAATGGAGATGCTTTATCGACCAAACTTTATTCATATAAATGGGACTCCATTGTCTCTAGATGCATTTAAGCGATCAGAGTCACTAACTCATAAAACCAAAGAGGGCTACTTTGAAACCACGACTGCGCTGAGTCACCTTCACGATGAAACCCTAAACGTGCTTAATTGCCCTCCTAATAAAGAGGCTATTGATGCCGCGTATTTAACTAAGACGGCAGAAGAGTGGGAGGTTCTTTTCAATGAACGTGGGCTTAGCGGAACAAAGCTTAGAACACAGGAAGAATTCAGAAATCACCCACAAGGTAAAGCACTATCTGAACTACCTCCAGTTGTGGTTAAACCTTTGAATACAGGTCAGCCTATTCCCTTCCTGCCAAGTGAACGCCCGTTGAGTGATATTAAAATACTAGATGTCAGTCACATCATTGCAGGTCCTTCAATGTCAACGTTTTTGGCTGAGCAAGGCGCTGAGGTGCTGCATATTGCAAACCCGAAAGCTGAGCGGGTTAAGTCCAATTATTTAGATACGGGCTTTGGTAAAAAAAATGCTTACCTAGACTTTACGTTAGAAAAAGACTTGCAACGCTTTTTTGAACTAGTACAAGATGCTGACGTATATGTAAATGGTTATGCACCCGGACGCTTGAGTGAAAAGTTTGGTATTACTGAAGAAAAACTTCTTTCGATTAACCCTAATTTAATTATTGTCACTAGTTCTGCATTTGGCGAAGTAGGCCCATGGAAAGATAGACATGGTTGGGAAAACATTGCGCAAGCTGCGACAGGTTCTGCATTTGATCATGGATTGGAAGATCAACCTGCTTTGTGCCCTTATGGCTTTATTACGGATTATGGTACTGGATTAATGGGAGCTATGGGTATTCTAAAAGCACTTCACAACCGCGCTTTTATTGGTGGTTCACAACATGTTCAGGTGTCTTTA
>NZ_JAKGTN010000046.1:0-11366 GCF_021568915.1 Vibrio sp. McD22-P3 | reverse complement strand
CCGACAACAAGACTTTAATTTAGATCAGGAGATAGCCCATGGCTCGTTTCTTCCGTCGTCGTAAATTCTGCCGTTTCACTGCAGAAGGCGTACAAGAGATTGATTACAAAGACGTAGCAACTCTTAAAAACTACATCACTGAAGCTGGTAAAATCGTACCTAGCCGTATCACTGGTACAAGCGCTAAATATCAGCGTCAGCTAGCGCGCGCTATCAAGCGTTCACGCTACCTAGCTCTACTGCCATACACTGATAAGCATCAGTAATCGGCACCGTTTATTTAGATAGAGGAATTAAACAATGCAAGTTATTCTACTTGATAAAATCGGTAACCTAGGTGGTCTTGGCGATACAGTTAACGTTAAATCTGGTTACGCTCGTAACTTCCTTATCCCACAAGGTAAGGCAGTAATGGCTACTAAAGGTAACGTTGAAATGTTCGAAGCTCGTCGCGCTGAACTAGAAGCTAAAGTTGCTGAGCAACTAACTGCTGCTGAAGCTCGTGCTGAGAAAGTTAACGCTCTAGAAGCTGTTGTTATCGCTTCTAAAGCTGGTGACGAAGGCAAACTATTCGGTTCTATCGGTACTCGCGACATCGCTGATGCAATCACTGCAGCTGGCGTTCTCTGAAGTTTTCGCTGCTATCAACCTACAAGTTGTTGCTGCTGAGTAATCTCAGTCAGAAGAACAATGAAAAACACCAGCTTCGGCTGGTGTTTTTTTTTACAATTTTTATAAGGTTAGAAGCTGAACAGCAGGTTGACGGTGAAAATAGAGTCGCGCTTGCTTAGAGTAGGGCTAGGGACTTTACTGTGGTATTGGCTGTCATAAGATAGCTTTAACGCGATGGTTTCAGTAATGGCGTTGGTGACATTTAATTCTGTATCAAAACGGGTGTTACTTTTACCAGATGTAGCGGTTAGCTTGGTACCGACGGTGAGAGTATCCAAAGGCTTCCAAATCAAATTGATGTTGCCTCGAATAATAGCTTCTTTAACCACGTTCTTAAAAATAATGTCTTTATCGTCTATCTCATCAAGATTAGGTTCTTGATAACGAAAACCCGGACCGACTTCGACTTCAAACAGGAAATTGTCTCGATTGGCGAGCTGATAACCTAAACCACCTGAAACGGTATGATCTTCATAATATGAGCTATAAAGTGAAGAGAAGCCGTTATAGTTTCCGTACAAATACGCTTTAGGGCCTAACTTGTAGTCAGTTTGCAATAAATAGTTCTGCTGATTTTTATCTTCATCACCGTCTTTATAGAGTTGGTAATATTTCCATTCCCCACTGGTACGATGGCGTCCCTCGGTATATTCCGCAGCAACACGCGCATTAAGTGATTGAGAGTCGGTATTGCCTGAGTGTGCTTGATAGCCAAATTCCACTTCGGATTGAAGTGGTGAGGGCGGCGAGTCTTCCGTGTCGCTTGGCGGGAGAAATTCTTCAGCATAGATCGCAGGCGAAGCAAGCAATACTAGACCAAAAAGTACCTTCTTTGACACAAAAACCTCTCGGAGCGGATACGGGGTTCGGGATTATATGTGTGGCATATTCGACCATCGTCAGCAATAGGTCAAATTTTGAAGGAGTAATCCTCGTTTTAGTCGCGTTTTCTTTGCTTTAGCCCACACTTAGTTGAGTATATAATGTCTGGTCATAATGTGTTATCGAGTAGAGTCATGGCGGATATCCGAAATCAAAAAGTAAAAGATGCTCAAGTGGAATCAGTGAAGGTCCCTCCTCATTCATTGGAAGCGGAGCAGTCTGTACTGGGTGGTCTGTTGTTAGACAATCAACGATGGGATACCGTTGCCGAGAAGGTGATCAGCAGTGATTTCTATAGTCGTCCTCACCGTCTAATCTTTGAAGGCATTCAAGCTCTGTTAGAAGAGAGCAAGCCGCTTGACTTGATTACCTTATCTGAATTCCTTGAACTGCGAGAGCAGTTGGACGATGTTGGTGGGTTTGCCTACCTTGCCGATCTAGCGAAAAACACCCCAAGTGCAGCAAACATCAATGCTTATGCGGATATTGTTGCTGAGCGTGCTCTGGTACGAAATCTAATTGGTGTGGCTAACGAGATCGCTGATGCGGGTTATGACCCACAAGGTCGCTCCTCAGAAGATCTGCTTGATATGGCTGAGAGTAAGGTCTTTAAAATCGCGGAAGAAAGAACCAGCGAGAATGAAGGCCCTCAAAATGTCGATAACATACTTGAAAAAACACTAGAACGAATCGAAATCCTGTATAAAACGCCACAAGATGGTGTAACAGGGGTGACTACGGGCTTTAATGACTTAAATAAGAAAACGGCTGGCCTTCAAGGTTCGGATCTTATCATTGTCGCAGCACGTCCATCGATGGGTAAGACGACATTTGCGATGAACTTATGTGAAAATGCGGCGATGTCGGATGATAAGCCAGTACTTATCTTCTCCTTGGAGATGCCTGCCGAACAGATCATGATGCGTATGTTGGCGTCGCTGTCTCGTGTTGACCAAACTAAGATCCGTACTGGTCAATTAGATGATGAGGATTGGGCGAAGATTTCAACGACCATGGGCATGCTCATGGAGAAAAAGAATATGTACATTGATGACAGTTCTGGTTTGACCCCAACCGAGGTGCGTTCTCGTGCTCGACGCATTGCTCGGGAACACGGTGGCCTTAGCCTTATCATGGTGGACTACCTTCAGTTGATGCGCGTACCGTCACTCTCTGATAACCGTACCCTTGAGATCGCTGAGATTTCACGCTCACTTAAAGCATTGGCGAAGGAGTTGAATGTTCCTGTTGTTGCTTTGTCGCAGCTTAACCGTTCCTTGGAGCAGCGTGCCGATAAACGTCCAGTTAACTCAGACCTTCGTGAATCGGGCTCTATTGAGCAGGATGCCGACTTAATTATGTTCATTTATCGTGATGAGGTTTATCACCCTGACAGTGCATTAAAAGGGATTGCAGAAATCATTATCGGTAAGCAGCGTAACGGTCCTATCGGTTCGGTTCGCTTAACCTTCCAAGGTCAATATTCTCGCTTTGATAACTACGCAGGTCCTGCGTTTGACGAAGAGTAGTAGGGCAGACGTATGAGTTATATGAAAGCAGCGACAGCGCACATTAATTTGGATGCGCTGGCGCACAATCTAGCATGCATTAAACAGAAAGCGCCGAATAGCAAAGTCATGGCGGTAGTCAAAGCTAATGGTTATGGTCATGGTTTGAGACACATTGCTAAAAATGCCACGGGTGCGGATGCATTTGGTGTAGCTCGCATCGAAGAGGCGCTGCAGCTAAGAGCAAGCGGTGTGGTGAAACCCATATTACTGCTTGAGGGTTTCTACTCACCCAATGATCTCCCTGTGTTGGTGACCAATAATATTCAAACGGTGGTGCATTGTTATGAACAGCTCGATGCACTAGAGCAGGCAGAGCTAGAAACTCCGGTCGTTGTTTGGCTTAAAGTGGATAGCGGCATGCACCGTCTAGGCGTTCGAGAAGAACAATACCAAGAGTTCGTCGAGCGTTTACATCGCTGTGATAACGTGGCTAAGCCGCTACGTTATATGAGCCATTTCGGTTGTGCCGATGAGCTTGATAACACCATGACTCAACAGCAAATCGAACTATTTCTGTCACTAACAGAAGGCTGTAATGGGGAGCGTTCTATGGCTGCCTCTGCTGGCCTACTTGAGTGGCAGCAAAGTCGCTTAGATTGGGTGCGTCCAGGTATCATTATGTATGGAGTGTCTCCTTTTGGAGATAAGACCGCAGCCGATATGGGCTTTAAGCCAGTTATGACTTTAAAGTCTCACTTGATTGCTGTGCGCGATGTAAAGAAAGGCGAAAGTGTGGGTTATGGGGCGACTTGGACTAGTCAAAGGGACACCAAAGTAGGGGTGATTGCGATTGGTTATGGTGATGGCTATCCTCGAACAGCACCCAATGGTACACCAGTACTAGTTAATGGTCGTAAAGTCCCAATAGCCGGTCGAGTATCGATGGATATGCTTACTGTTGACTTGGGTCCTGATGCCCTAGATCAAGTGGGCGATGAAGCCATCTTATGGGGGGAAGCGCTCCCATCTGAAGAAGTCGCCGAGCACATTGGTACTATTGCTTATGAGCTGGTGACTAAGCTCACTTCCCGCGTTGAAATGAGCTATAGCAGTACGAAGTGACGTCGGTCTCTATTCGATACCGAACTTCAATACCGAGCCCAAGCATTGGACCGAACCCTAGTACTGTCATCCCTGCGCAGGCAGGGACCTACCCTCAGCTGTCTTCAAACCAACCTTGTCTGCCTCGTCACAACAGGCAGGCAAGGTGTAAACCATCAAAGGCATCGCAAGGGTTTTTACCTCAAATCTGCCCTTGCAACGTTGCAATAATTCGTCGCTCCCCACCAAAGTCTCGATGTTCACCTAAGTAAATGCCCTGCCATGTCCCCAAAGCTAACTGTCCTTGGCTAATTGGAATGGTCACGCTCGCTCCAAGAAGAGAGCTCTTAATATGAGCAGGCATGTCGTCGCTGCCTTCGTACGTATGTTTGTAATAAGGTGCATTCTCTGGGACATAGCGATTGAAGTGACTTTCCATATCACTACGTACCGTCGGATCCGCGTTTTCATTCAACGTTAAACTAGCCGAAGTATGTTGAATAAAGAGATGTAGTAAACCTACAGAGTAGTCTTTTAACTGTGGCAGTTGTTGTTCAATTTCATCAGTAATCAGATGAAAACCGCGCGCCTTAGCGCTGAGGTACAATGTCTTTTGTTGCCACATAATCACTCCTATGTATTATAGTGCTGCTTAATGGTAGGGTGTTTACCTATTTTGTTTATATTGTGAACCGTTACGTGACCTAACTCAAGGTGAGTGCAATGGCTCTGGTTCATAATTACGCCTGAAAAATTATTACGAAAACAAAGTCTACACTTTGTAAACCACAGACAAGTTTGTAACGTCTAGTGAACCTAAAAAGGCACTGGGCTGTATTTAGAATATACTGTTTATTATTCGCTAAACTGGGGGTTCCTTTTCCTTGGGGGGATTGGGAATAAAACCGACTAAAAATTGGGATAGAGACCATGTTGAAAAACATCAATCCAACGCAAACTGAAGCTTGGAAAGCACTGACTGCGCATTTCGAATCTGCGCAAGATATGGACTTAGCAGAGTTATTTGCACAAGACGCTGACCGTTTTGGCAAATTCTCTACGCGCTTCGGCTCTGACATTCTTGTTGATTACTCTAAGAACCTAATCAACGATGAAACAATGAAGAACCTATTTGCTCTAGCGAACGAGACTGAGCTTAAAGGCGCAATCAAAGCCATGTTTGCTGGTGACACAATCAACCAAACAGAAGGTCGTTCTGTTCTTCACGTTGCACTACGTAACCGCAGCAACACGCCAATCATGGTTAACGGCGAAGACGTTATGCCAGCGGTAAACGCAGTATTAGAGAAGATGAAAGGTTTCTCTGAGCGCATTATTTCTGGTGATTGGAAAGGTTACACAGGTAAAGCGATCACTGACGTAGTAAACATCGGTATCGGTGGTTCTGACCTTGGTCCTTACATGGTGACTGAAGCGCTAGCGCCTTACACGAACCATCTGAACATGCACTTTGTGTCAAACGTAGATGGTACACATATCGCTGAAACTCTTAAGAAAGTAAATCCAGAAACAACGCTATTCTTGGTTGCTTCTAAGACATTTACTACTCAAGAAACGATGACTAACGCGCACTCTGCTCGCGATTGGTTCCTAGCTTCGGCTCAAGATGACGCTCACGTGGCTAAGCACTTTGCGGCGCTATCGACTAACGCAACTGCCGTTTCTGAGTTTGGTATCGATACTGACAACATGTTCGAATTCTGGGATTGGGTCGGCGGTCGTTACTCACTTTGGTCTGCAATCGGTCTATCTATCGTTCTAGCTGTAGGCTTCGACAATTTCGTTGAGCTTCTTGCTGGTGCTCATGAGATGGATAAGCACTTTGCTGAAACTGATCTAGAAAGCAACATTCCAGTACTACTTGCACTTATCGGTATTTGGTACAACAACTTCCACGGTGCTGAATCTGAAGCGATTCTGCCTTACGACCAATACATGCACCGTTTTGCTGCATACTTCCAGCAAGGCAACATGGAGTCTAACGGTAAGTTCACTGACCGCAATGGTGAAGCCGTTGATTACCAAACTGGTCCTATTATTTGGGGTGAGCCAGGCACAAATGGCCAACACGCGTTCTATCAGCTAATTCACCAAGGTACTAAGCTGATCCCATGTGATTTCATCGCGCCTGCTATCTCTCACAACCAAGTGAGTGATCATCACCAGAAACTAATGTCTAACTTCTTTGCTCAAACTGAAGCACTTGCATTCGGTAAGTCTAAAGAGACGGTTGAAGCTGAGTTTGCAAAAGCAGGTAAGACAGCGGAAGAAGTCAAAGATCTTGTACCATTTAAGATTTTTGAAGGTAACCGTCCAACGAACTCAATCCTAGTGAAGCAGATCACACCTCGTACTCTAGGTAACCTAATCGCGATGTACGAGCACAAGATCTTCACTCAAGGTATTATTTGGAACATCTTCAGCTTTGACCAATGGGGTGTAGAACTTGGTAAGCAACTGGCTAACCAAATCCTACCTGAACTAGCTGACGACAGTGAAGTCACTTCTCACGACAGCTCGACTAATGGTCTAATCAACGCGTTTAAAGCATACAAAGCTTAACTTTTGTCTGCTTAGCCGTTTGTAATAAAAAAGGTGCCTTTCGGCACCTTTTTTATATTCGTCGCTATTTATTTTGCTTTAGGTAAGACAACTACCTTGGTCTTCGCCCAAATATCATGAAACCCTCGCTTTTGAGGGTCGATAGGGACTGACAAGTTTGCCAAACCAAACGCGGATGTAGCGATACGGATTAGCGCTTGAGTCACGGTAATACGTCCACCATCTAAGTTTTGAAGCTCAATCTTCCAAGCTCGCATTCCCAATGTTTGTCCGGCGCGAGTCCAGAAGAACACAAGGAAGTAAATCCACGCGAACGCTAGGTAAGCGGTGTAAACAGGACTCCAAAAGGGATGGCTGCCGAGAAAGTCACTGGCATCGGCATACGGTGCATAGCTCATTAGCCCTGCCGCGACCAACGCTTCCATGATTGCCACAACAACGCCACCGGCCATCATCACAACCGCAAGTATAATTAAGCTGTCATAAAACAGCGCCCCAAGTCGTCTGAAAAAGCCCGCTGGTGGAAGAGATTGAGTTTCCATTGAATACATCATTTAATAACCAAAACTGGCCACAGGATAGCGATTCTATCGACGTGAAGAAAGCCTCTTTGCCCGAATAGCATCACATTGTGGCGAAAATATCAGCAAACAATAGAATATTCAGCGTTTTGTTGTTGCACGCAACGAGAGCTTACGTATAATGCCAAACATCAAAGGACATCAGTCCAAGATGCCGGTGTGGTGAAATTGGTATACACGACGGATTCAAAATCCGTTGCCTTCGGGCGTGGCGGTTCAAGTCCGCCCACCGGTACCATATTAGAAAGGTCGCTTATTTAAGCGGCCTTTCGTCGTTTTGCGAGATGTAAACCTTGTGATACGTCCAACACGTTGCGGCAAGATGACTCATATCCAGCAGCCTATTCTTTTCGAACTCTTACCAACTATTGACGATAGATCTCGTTTATAAGCGTTGATACTGTTCCAATCTCAAAGGTCACTTTTTCTCTGTTTGTTTATGACCAGTCGAAGCGCTAGAATCTAGGTAACAGATAGGAGAATTACTGTGAGTGCAAAATTTACCCATATTGCTTGGCAACAAACTGACATCACAGCTAGTGAGAAGTTAGTACTATTAAAGTTAGCGGATATTTCCGGCAATGATGGGAATGTGGCTTTTGCACTGTCAGATGTTGCTAAAGAGTGCTTACTTGGAGAGTTTGGGCTAGCAGATGTGCTTACTACGCTTGCTAATAAGGGGCTGTTGACCAAAGGTCAGGTTGAATCTACCCCCCAAGGGCAAAGGCACCACTTTACTTTGGCGAGTTCTGAACCAAATCGATTGCCAGTGATTGAAACCTCAAGTGCCGCGCCTGTTGTCCGTCAGCCATCTCGCGTTACGACGATGCAAGAATCGAGTGCTCCAGGTTGGGCAGTACCCTCCTTTGATCTCTATAAAGTACCGCCGAACAGTAGAGACAGCGTATGGCAAAACTTTGTACGTGAACATGGGACGAACACCACGAACATCACTCGTTTGGCGCGTCAGCTAGAAGATTGGCTAGAATACTCGAAACGCTCGGGAAGTTTACAAGCGGTGATTGGCGAGCAGCAACCCAATTATCGTAAGGATAAAAGTAGTGGGTTTTCTTCTAGTAAGAAAGAGTCGCAGCCTGCCACCAACAGCCAATATTTATCAACTCATGATCTCAATGAGTTTGAAATACCAGACTGGGCGTCGCAGACGATCGCTTTTTCTCGACTTGAGATTGATCCTAACTTGTTCTGGGAAAAGTTTGTGGTTTACTACAAAACCCGAGCAAATGAGTACACTAATGTTACTCAAATGCTTAATAAACTTCGATTGTGGATTGTTAACGAGAAACAAGCGGAAGATCGACGTAAGCAAGCAGAAGAAAGACGTCGCCAATCTTACCAAACATCAAATAAGTCTGGTGATGTGAGTCCTTCAGAAGAGTTTCGTGAGTACTTGCGAGGACAAGGTAAGAATCCGAACTTTTAAGACTCGCAGTATGCACACTTTACATAGGTAATAGAAATGAGTAACAGCAATAAGCCAAAAAACGTTGATTTTGGCACAATGGAAAAGAAACTCAGAGAAATGGGGGTCAATGGTAGCCTTGAGCACTTAAAGGCTTCTAATGCTGTTACTCCAAAAGTTGATAAGGGTCGCCGTGAGCCGCAGTCGACTCAAGTCTCGACGACAACTTCGTCATCGTCTCAGTCTTTAAGCATCAACGAGATCGAACAAGGACGTCAACCTAGTGACTGGTGTAACTATATATTCGGTACATTACTGAGTATTTATGAGTCGACGTGGATTAAGTCTTACGGACGACGCCCAACAGGACGTTTTCTCGATTTTGCAGATAGCTTGACGGAAGCGGAGTTAATGCGTGTCATGCAGCATTGCCGAGAGAGACTTCAAGCTGGCGAAAAATGGCCACCCATTATGGGTGAATTGACATTGCTCAAGACTCAGCTTACAGAATCAGAGTCTTTGGAAGCTTTGAATCGTGTTGTTAATAAAGAGCCCAATAATCAACTTGAAAAGTGGATTATGCAAAACAAAGGCTATGAGCTTCGTCGATTGCCACAATCTCTGATTGTCCGTCGCTTTAAAGAGTTTTATCGTGAGGCGATGAGCTTGCAAGAGAAGGGCAAGTTAGTGACAGAAGTGCCAAAAGGCCTTGCTCAGCACTCTGTGAAAAACCTCGTTGATCTCAAGCGAGAAGAGTTTGAGCAGCAACATGGTAAATCGCTAGATCCTAGAATTGCGGCTATTCTTAGTAATCGCGAAAAAGAGCAAGAGTAGCGTCCCCTCAATAGAAAAGGCGCTAGTTTACAAATTTATTATTTGGTCACACTTTAATAATAATTAGATGAATTAGCGCACGAAGTTCTTTAAACTCGCTGAGTGTTTTACAGTCAGTTGCAGTTGGATTGTGGCAAGTATCAAGATTTCAGTGGACCGAATTCAGCCTGGGCTTCATGTCCGGCTTCCCCTCAAATGGAATGACCACCCGTTTCTATTTAATGTTTTTAAGATTAAATCAGAAGAGCAGGTACATATTATTAAGCAGTTAGGGGTGAAGTACGTCCACGTTAACCCTGATTTAAGTGATGTATTACCGCTCCCTATTCAACAAGCCTCTCAAGAACCTAATGCTTATGTTCAAGCAAGCTCGGATCTACTCTGGGAAGAAAAGCAAAGGCGTATAGAACAACTAAGCGCTTATCGAAGAAGAGTTTCTCGTTGCGAAAAAGAGTTTGATCGCTCTTTGGCTCGAATTAGAAATGTCATGGCCAAACTCAGAAGTCGGCCAGAACAAGCGACGAAAGAAGCACGTTTGTTAGTAGATGATATTGTCGATACTCTCTTATCTGAAGATGAAGTGACCTTGCATTTAATGGGCAGTAAAAGTGAATTTGAAGACATCTACTTTCACAGTTTAAATGTTTCGGTGCTGTCTATGATGATTGCTAAAGCAAGGGGATTAGAGGCCGAGGAGATCAAACTAGTAGCGCTTTCTGCACTATTTCATGATATTGGTAAAGTGAAGATTCCACCGGCAATTTTGAGAAAAACTACGCCGCTCACGGAGCCAGAAGCTAACTACCTAAAACTTCACACCAAGTATGGTAGCAACATCGCTGGTATGATGGATACACTGCCTCAAGAAGTCATTACCGTCATCGAACAACATCACGAGTTGTTGGATGGCAGTGGCTATCCGTTGGGTCTCAAAGGCGATGAAATTGATGCGTTCGCACAAATAATCTCTGTTGCCAATGCGTTTGATAACCTATGTCATCACCAAATACCGAGTGAGAAAAAGATTCCTTTTACCGCCTTGTCTTATCTATATAAGCATACAAAGGCGTTGTATAACCAAGAAAACCTAAACATTCTTATTAAGTATATGGGGGTGTATCCTCCTGGTACGGTAGTCAAACTCTCTAATGAGATGGTCGGTCTCGTCGTTTCTATTAATAGTGGTAATTTACTGTGCCCGAATGTACTCATCTACGATCCTACCGTACCTAAACTGCAAGCTCCCATCATTCCACTTGAAGAGAAGGAGCTGAAAGTGGAGTCAGTGATTCACCCTGATAGGCTGCCAGAAGAGATTCGGGAATACTTAAACCCACGAGCTCGAATATCTTACTACTTTGAAGACAATAACGCTCATTAGTTACTATAGAATTCGTACGTGTAACTGACATCTGAGGCTTTACCAAGATGCAATATGGGGTAAGTTAAAGGATTAATGAGTGAAAAACGTTCTGTTTTAGCCATTATTGGTCAATAAAGTTACAAATGACCTATTTTTAAAGATTTTCTTTAAAAAACGCTTGCCAATGTGATCCGGATCTCTATAATGCGTCCTCACTGACACGGCAGAGCCCACAAGGGTTCAAGGCAAGAGTCAGTAAGGCATTCAGCCGACAAGATGGTCTTCTAGTTAAATTTGAAAAAATCAAAAATAATTAGAAAAAAGTGTTTGACACTGAGAATCATCTCGCTAGAATAGCCGCCTCTTCAAACGGAAAGCGAAACGCAGAGTTCTGAAGAGAATGTTCTTTAACAATA
>NZ_JAKGTN010000045.1:0-11967 GCF_021568915.1 Vibrio sp. McD22-P3 | reverse complement strand
TGGCTTCTTTTCTTTCTGCTGGTATACGAGACAAAGTTTACTCAATACCGCCCATACTGGTTAAATTTTAACAGTGACAACAATCCTGCCAGAGGGGGAAACCCCAACATTAATCTGTCCGAGCTGTGGTTCCAGCATGATAAGTCAGGGAGCGTATTATGATGAAACAATGCTAAAAGTTGAACAGCTTATGTTGGCGTTAAACGAGCAAACGCTCACCCTATGCCTTGAATCCGTGCAACAAAGTACGTTAGCACACATGGGGTTTACGCTTGAGCAAACTGATACGTTGGCTTTTAAGAAAGCTTGTGGCGATTGGTACAAAGAAATTTTCATGACTCTAGGGAAAGGCGCTCTAGAGCAGTACTTCTCGAATACGAGGAAAGCAAATGATCACATAATTTCTCCTACTATGAGGACAACACGCTTATTTTTATCGACTTCAACAAACAGATTTAGTCCACCACTGATCTACATTCTCATGCTGGTTGCTACAGGACAGTTATAGACCTATGTACCTGCACGAAATAACTGGTGAAGCCTTTTATAGTCTTGTTGCGCGATACCACGCAGCCTCACCAAGACGCTCGCTACGCGAAAAAAACCGAGATCTCCTAGGGCGCACAGATGTTCGCATCAACCCACAGCTTCCTTGCATGCTTGAACAAGTTGCCAAAAAGACCTCAATAGACGCGGAAAGGTTATTGTTTAACGGTACTTGTTTCCCTGTTGTCGGCGCTTGCCTTCAAGATAACAAAAGCAAAGCAAGACTTAGATGGCACATGTTGAGCAATGATGGCAGTCACATCGCGGTTTTATCACGTACTACCTCTTCTCGGTTACGGTTTAAAAGCGCACTAAAACTCTGTCCGCAATGCCTTGAGGACGACACATTGAAATGGGGGCATGGTATTTGGCGTACCGTACATCAGTATTGCGGTATGTTCGTTTGTCCAAAGCATGCCTGCTGGCTGCAATATACACCGACAGATGCCGATGGTCTTAACAAACGCATCGAACTACCACCAACACCTTACGATAGATGTTTCCATGGTTCTGATCTTTGTTTAGAACGAGCATTGAGGTTATCGCAATTCATCAGTAGTTGGCATCGCTATGAATGCGAACGTCCATCCGAGCATATTCCTACACCGTCTCACTCATCTTGGATGAATAAGACCCACTTGTTAACTCAGAAAGGACAGATCAGGCAATCAGAAGCAGTTAATCGTCTACAAGACTTTTGGGCTCCTCTATTTGCTGGTGCAAAGCTACTGCCTTCGAAACTATATCAGTTCAATTTCTTAAGGTGCCTTCTCCTAAACGACCACTACAACCATTACATACAGCATGCATTGGTTGGTGCTTTCTTTGCGAAGAACGCCAAGTGTTACTTTCGACAAACTAATCAAGTCTCGAATTATTGTAGTCGAGAATCTCATAAGCCTCGTGTCTGTCTATCCAAGTTGACCTCAGGAAACTCGCTTCGTTCTGTCGCCAAGGCGACAGGATGTTCGGTTGGCTTTTTGGCAGCCATGGCGCAACGCAATGGGGTCACAATCAAGCATCGATTTAAAAGACTCAACGATGCACTGGTCGACCAAATATTTAGACTCGCTTTCCGCGGGATCCATAGACGAGATATCGCCAAATTATGCGGTGTTAGCGTTGGTACTGTAGAACAGCAAATTAATGCAATGTCAGGATTATCCGCATGGAGAAAACGACTCTGGTTCTGCCAAAAACGACATCAATATCGTCAAACACTCCAGAAAATCATTTCCCAAAACCCAACATTAACTCGAACAGAGATTAAATATTCAAGCAAGTGCTATATGTGGCTATTTCGATATGACAAAGATTGGCTGAACCAGCACTTACCAAAGAAGTCACAACCCAAGTTTTACCCTGCTGTCGATTGGCGAGAGGTTGATATAGAGTTAGCCAAACTTATTGAACTCAAAGTACAGAGCGCTCGCTCAATTTCGCATGTAGAAAGACAATTGAAGTACAAGCACTCATTACTCAAAAACCGCAAACACCTACCTCTAGCCATACAAAAAGCAGAGCAAAAAATCGAGAAATCGATAGCAAAATAGAACAAACGACGTTAAGCCAAGGCTAGAAGCACCAAATATGTAACCACTAAGCCATGTAATTTGGTTTAGAATCCATTGTTCGAGATGTTCTTTTAGGGCTGGTTGAGGCCAGGTGAACGAGTTATTGAGAAAAAAACTATTAAGTTTGAGCACATGCTAACAATTAGCCCCTCACTCCGTATTGACGGAGAGAGGGGGAAGCGCCCAAAAATATAAACTGCATAACTAAATCATAAAAAGTCACTTAGGAAGTGAGTCTACGTATAAACCATTCAGTTGTGCTAAGCCTAAGAAATATGAAGGTGCAGAAGTTTTTAGTTCCCCACGAGCATTCTCACGCAATTCACATTGACATAAAACACAGAGTTCTTCTGCACGGGTAATTCCTACATAATGAAGGTTAGTTTCCTGTTGCAAGTCTGGGTATTGCGGAGGATCGTTCCAATTTCCTGTATATCTGCGATAAGGAAAGCTCCACTCCTCCAAACCCAAATGAAGTACAACTTTAAACTCCAGACCTTTAGATTTATGCAAAGTCATTATCTGCACTTCTTCGCCATCTATCGGCCTGTATGATTTTAGTGCTACATCATCAGACAGTATTTCAGTCAAAGCTTCTAACTCTCCAGATTTTACCTCCAAGTCAAATAACTCAGCTAACTCACCGACTATAGATACTATTTTTGTGGGGTCATCCTCTTGCCTCAGCGTACGAACCTTATCTCTGATATTGCTATTTCGACTACGAACATAGAAAAGTCTGGATCTTATAAACTTGTCGCATATTTCTTGCGCACCGACGATTTTTCCATACTTGTACTCAAGTAAAGCTGTTATAAAATCTGATGCCACAGTACCAATGCCATCAAGTTTAGTATCAACGTACAATCTGTTTGGCAGCTCTAGATTCTCAGATACTAACTTCAAAATTCTTTCTGTCTTCGCCAAAATAGCAATATCTGAGGCACAAACTACTTCATATTTTTTTTCAGCTATCCACTCATTTATCAAGCCCGACACTGTTGACGATGATTTCGGTAACCATCCGTCAAGAAGTAGCCGAACGATACGGACATCACCTTCTTCATGCTCTAGCAAATCACACGAAGGTCTTTTTAAACGGCTGGCATAGTTAACGATAGAGGGATGACTCCGATGATTCAAATCAATCTCAAAGTGCTTAAAACCAGATCCTTCTTGAGTTAGCCCGTCGAGCAACTTTGGGTCGCCTCCCCTAAATGCATATATGGATTGATCGTTATCACCTACTGCAATACCGACCAAACCGAGCTCTACCAACTCAAGGAATAACTCATGCTGAGCAAGTGAGCTATCCTGATACTCATCAACAAATACGTGTGTGTATCGAGCCTTAATATATCTCCTAGCCCCCTCCGAATTTTTCAATACAAACAATGCGAGGCCAGAAAAGGAGTTCATCCATAGTACATTTTGCTCATAAAGAGACTTAAACCCATGATCACTCACTACATCTGTGCATGTTGGGGCCTGATAATTCTCATTTAGTTGTTTACTTTGCTCTTCAGACAGTTTCTTAACTACATCACAATCTGCAACTACTCCCCCCCACAATCTAGCTAGAAATGGAGCTATCAATTCACTGAAACAAAAGCTATCTATCGTGCCAAAGTAACTAGCCTTTGTGTCATGCCCGCCTGCCTCACACTTTTGTTTAAGTTCCGTGCTCGCTTTATTTGTGAATGATATTCCGATAACACCTTTATAATTCGGAAGCGTGGGAGTCAAGGATCGAACTTTCTCTTTTACAACTGTTGTTTTACCACTTCCAGGACAAGCAGTGATTACGGCACTACCATCCTGATAGTTAACAGCATCTCTTTGTTGGTCGGTTAGGTTCAAAACAATCATCACTCAATTGTCTCTATCAATGCGATTAGTGGTTTGGCAATGTTACAACTATTTAAATCGCTCATTTTTCCACGCAGCGCAATTGCTAATTCTCGCATTCTAACCGCTTTCTTGTCTTGCAGGTATTTTATAGCCGCTGCCTCAGTTTCCTTATTGAGCGCTTTCAAAGTAGGTTCAGAGAATTCCCTAGTTAAGTCCGTTTCAAGATCTACTCGAGAAAGGAATACATTATAGTCTTCACATAGTTCACTCACAGCTTGCCAGTCCGATTCAGGCATCTCAGCAGGAGTTAGTTCAACTGTGGAGTGCTCCCAGCTTTCCTTACCGATGATCGACATACATCTATTAATACCTGCATATTGCCAGAGTGGCTTTTTCGGAACTTTCGAAATGTCGTTATCTGTCCTCATTACTACAGGAATCTCCAATCCTTCTAATATATCAATGAACACTCTAAAATCGACGCCATCGACAGAAAGTATGGATAAGTTCAGAAAATCTAAGTCATAGCCAAGCTCTCTGGCAAGTGCGTGATAAAAAATCACTTCAGATGGCCCTTCTACCAACAACACCCCACTAGAAAAAAAAGTCTCAGCAGGAATGATACTCATTCGATAACCCATCCCATCCCATGCATCACTAATTCGCTCAGAACAGCCATCATCAGCCGCCCAAGTTTCTCCATCCTCTACATAGAGCCTTACAATTGAGTCAGGACTGAAGCCTTCTGCAATCTGTGGTGAATGAGTAGTGATGATTGTCTGGCTACTTAACTCTTCGACAAGATAGTTGGCCAATTTCCTTTGTTGATGTGGATGCAAATGAGCTTCAGGTTCTTCGATAACATAGAACACTACACTATCGTTTTCTGCATTTTCTCGGCTACTTCGAGATTTCCATAACGCCAGTAGTATCTGGTTGTTTCTCCCATCTCCCCCGAGTAGGACGTCAGAGCCATTAGTGTTCGCACCCAGTTGTAACTTTTCAATAAAGTCGCCAACCTGTATAGCTCCAGTATCTAATTGCACCTCATAATCACTGTTGTGGTGTGCCAATTTTTTAAGCTCTATATTGACTTCTTTTGTCGCTGCTTCGACATACTTAAGCTCTGACACTTTCTTGTTCAAAGACTTCAAGTCGTCACTAATCTCGGCCATTAAAGCTTCGTCAGATTCAGACTCAGCTTTCAATAGAGACTGTTGGGAATACTTCAATAGTTGTTTCTTTTCTCTCTGTATGAACTTGTCTAAGTCTCTTTTAGACTGAACATACTTCAGACTCATACATTTTAGGTACTTACTTCTAGGGAAATCATCAAGTGACTCTAAAGATTCACCCATTAAAATTCTCGGCTCGAGGCTATCTCTGCTTGCTCGGTATTGTAAATAAACCTCCCCCTTATCACTTACACATCCTTTCAAAGTGGATAGGACAGATTCCTCTGTCACGTCATCAAACTTTACGGTAATGACAAGCTCAGTGCTTACAGCTTCTTTACCAATATGAAAATCCAACTCTGACGCTTCAACATCGGCCTCAGAAAAACTTCTATCAAGCAATAGCCTCAGTGCATGAAGCATGTTTGACTTACCTACGTCGTTAGCTCCAATTACTAGAGTTTTCTCATTGAAGTCAATATTGGTATCTTCGTAATTACGAAAACCCTGTAAATGCATGTTTGAAATTTTCAATCGACCACCTTACGTCCCATCTAAACCGACACAATACAACACCGAATGCATACGCAATCAAGCGCTAAACAACAAAACTCGAAAAAGGATATCAAAAGGTATAAAGTGGAGTAAAAACAACGATCACAAAATCAGCGCTAGCAGGCCGTATTGAAGCTTCCAATAATGAATACTTCTATTCATCACTCCAACTGGTGCTTTGGAATTCATCAAATTTAAGGAATTCTTGCAATGCATGAGCATATTAAAAAACGAATAGTCAAAGGACTGATAGAAGAGATTGGAGATCTCGATGATCGAGCTCTAGAGCTAGTAGGTCACAACTTCATAGCTGTTAACGAAAGCAAGCCTATGATTCATCACGGTCTTAATAAAGATTACAAACCTGTAGGTTACACCGTTGACTCATTTTCTGATGACTTTTCAATAGTTGGAGAGTACAGCACTGCGAAAAACTACTTCAAACACACAGGGCCCGATAAATCTCCTACGTTTGATAAAATAGAAAAAGATATAAAGCACGCCGTTGCTCATGCCGAAAAATGTGTCCTCGAGAAAATATACCTAATAAGTAACGAAGAAGAACCAAACTCCTTTAGAAAGAAATTCAACACCACCGATTTAGCAAAAAGTTACACGGATCTATTAACCTTTGTCGATGCTAGAAGGCTAGCTATAGGTATTTACGATCAATCAGTTAGCAACCCTAGCGTTGCGGATTTCTACAAACAGTTCTTCCCTTTGTTTTCTTTAAATCTAGATAACTATGAATATTACGGGAAACTACCACACCTTTGCCAAGGTCATGTTCGGGATGATGCTGTTTTAGATAAAATTCTTTCTCATATAACCCAGAAAGAACCAGTATGTGTTCTTTCTGGGCTGAGTGGCACAGGGAAAACTCAGGCAGCAATCGATTTTGTACACAAGTGTACTGACGACTTTCAAAACTATGTTTGGGTTTCTGGTGATGATTGGCCCGAAAACAAGCCTTTGACCAGTATACAGCGCTCCAGAGGAGGAGCGCCTATAAACATTGCAGGACTATTTAACTCTACAAAATCGATCTTAATAATTGACAGTTTAGAGCGAGTAGTCGACAAAAGTGTTTTCGCTGAATTAGACGAGGGATTCGAGAGGGGCAGTATTGTCTTAATAACCTCTCAGTTAACACAACCTTCATCAAGAATATACTTACCTATACCTCAGATTTCCCTAACAGTTGCGTATGCAATTTTGGGAGAACCTTATCAGACTGCAACATCAGATTGCGAAAAATTTGTCTCCAAGTGCCGTTTCTCACCTCTTATACTGTCCATGGCAAGAAAGCTTGCAGAAAATGAAGGTATAGGCAAAGCCGATATTTACAAAGAAATACTGCAAGATCCTGAACTGATCGATGACGATAATGGCGTATCTATAATTAGGAAAATCTTATCAAGACTTGAGCCTAAAGCGCTTAAATCACTTATAAAAATTTCTAACTCAGGACAATCCACTCACGAAGCTCAATTTCTTAAAAAGTACATCGGGCTTCTCAATGTTAACACTTTACAAAAGCTCTCTTTGCTTGTCCCCACAAAAGCGCCTGGCGTTTTGAGAATTCACGATCTGGTGGCTCAATCAGTTCTTGAATCAGTTGATTTTAGCGGTATCGCGAGAGAGATCGAAGGTTTTGTAGCTCAATTTAAAGGTGAGATGACGCCGAGTGTTATTCGTCAAATACATCTTTGCTTCAAGCAATTGTACCAAGAGCATGAAAGAAGAGGCCCTCGCGCCCCTGACTGGCTTCACTACGCTCTCCTTCAATGTGAGAGCGACAGAAAAACAGAACTCTACGATGGATTACACCAGTTACCCTTAACATCTGCAACTTCATTTGATTTGCCTTATCTAAAATGTGTTATCGATGCGAAGGAAATCCACTCTTATACTATTCAGGACAAAGCTACACGGGTGGACTATTACAAAACCTGTGCAGACACATACGCCAATCTATTAACTTCGACCTCCGAGGAAGACTTAAAGGCAGAGCTTTTTCACCATCAAGGGAAAGCTCTTCGAAGATGCGGAGAACTTAAGCCAGCTCTTGCATCTTTTAATAAGCTACTAAAACTAAAGCCTGAATGGCATGCTACTCATGGCCAAATAGCTCATATCGGTAGCCAGCGGGAAGCTAGTAAAGAAATAAAACTGATAGGTGAAAAGTCAATGCGCATCCTAATTCAAGGCATGCTTAATGATTCAACCTCAGTTCCATTGCGTGTTTCTCTAGCAACTATCTCACGCCTGAGATCTTATTTAAATGTTAAGAATGATGTCAATTCCCAGAAAGGCTCTGTAAGAAAGCTCGCAAATATAATTGCACTATCAGCACTTGAAGGGCTTGACCAATTTTATGAAGGGTTTGTTTCATTTACCTCTTGTTTTGGATACAACCACAGTGAGCAATCGCTGTACATCGCTGAGCTCGTTCCAGAGATAACCGTTGTTTCTCCTGTTCAAATTGATGAAAGGCAATGGCTGAGCGCCTGCGAAGCTTTTACCAATGCTGCTATTGAAGCTGATCGGGAGAACAAAATATCTATGCAAGAAACTTTAAACGAAGCTAGCCTGCGTTTTGCTGATGCATTAAGTAATTACCCTACGCTAAACTCATTTACAGCTAGAGGGATCGCAAAAGCTTACACCTCTGCTAATGTTCCCAAAAAAGCGATAAAAACTGTACACAGGATAGACGAAAACGAAAGAAACCACTGGCTTCTATATGAGCTTGCAAAAGCTTACCTTGAAGATGAACAGAATGAGTCAGCATTAAGAACCGCAAAGGAGTGCTTTAATCAAGCATCCAAAGATCAAAATGGGATAAGTCGAATATCTATTTACCATGAACTATTGAGTAAATGCTACGAGCAATGCGGTTCCCCAGTGAAGGCATGGCAGCACTGCAAGAGAGCACTAAAAAAATGTTCAAACCCAAAACACAGAGAAGCTATAGATAATCGGCTAAAAACATTAACAAGCAGTGTAGGGTGCTCATAACATGACAAACTAAAGCAACTTTGTTCTTAACGATCAGCTTGTTTTGTAAAAGACGATTGATGGTGGTGAACACTCGGGCACATAGCTCCAAAAAGCCTAATAGATATGTACCACCTCTATTCATTACAGTCTTATCAGGATATGCCAAGCATTGAAGCAATTTCACTATGTACAAAGAAGATAATAGAAAAAACCTCATTTAATGATGCAATAACAAGATTAGGTAGCAAAACCATAGTTGCTATAAAGGCATACACAACCCAGTTCTTAATCTGGTTCTTCTTTTTTTCAAGCAAGGCCGTATTTCGAAATTTTTCAAGTGCTAGCGCCTGGTTATCTATCTCTTCTTGCTTCCTATCCTGCACACGCTGAAGTTTTTGTTCAGATGAATCAACTTCACTCTTTAACCTATGAATCCTGGCTCTCTCAGAGTTCAACTCATTCGAAAATAACTTTACTTTTGAATCAGACTCATCAATTTGTTGCTCCAACAGACTTTGCTCTTGATGGAAATCACTAATTAATTTACGTACTACTTTATGGTGTACCCTTGTAGATATTGGGTTAACAATAAGAGTTACGTATATACCTTCTTCAAAGTATGAAATGAGATCATTGATATGCTTTTCTACTAATTCAGGGCCCCATAGGCGATCTTCTGGCCAATCTGGCCTTTCAGCAGGGAACTGACGAAACGTATCATTCTTTATGAATAATTCGAGTACTGGTATATTGTGAAACATGAAATCTTCTATCTTGTAAGATTCACAACCGTGCTTGTACTTAACTTCGATAGCCAACTTGCCTCCCCATTGATCATACATTTCATGATCTTCTTCGAAAGTGCAAAGAACATCAGGGTAATACGTCGCACTATTGGGTAAGTTCAAGTAAGGCTCTTTCCGTATAGAGGTGAAGTCAAATTCCAAAGGCTTATGTTTACAATCACCAACAAATATGAATTTCATGTGCTGCATTCTTGAAAGAGCTTCAACTGCACACTTATGAGTCATCGACTCGTCATAACCTCTATCAATATCCAACTCAGATTCACCTTTACTGTAACGCTCGAACTGTTTATTTACTGTATGAACTTTAAGCCGATACCTATCATCTGGGTTAGGATGCAAGCTCATATAGTGCCTTTTCTTGTGCAGTTTGCGATTGTCTTTGGCTATTCGTATAGCCTTCTCTATACTAACAAGGCTATGCTCTCCTGAAATGTCATCTTCTTGGTAATAGCCTACGCTACCATCTTCAGAATACAGCTTTACATACGCATTCTTTGGTCTAACACTTTTTAATGACATGACACCCCCGAGATACTGTATACATAAACAGTACTCATATGTATTTCAATTTCAATACTAGGTTTCATTGACGAAGCAAATACATGAATCCAATCTCAAATTTTAGGAATCATAGTGACATAACCATCCATAACAACCCCAAAAATAGAGAAATTTCGTATTCTGAGCTGTTTACATACTGCTTGTGTAGTGGAAATTCACAGTTCGTAAAGTGCGGTTCGGGTTTTGCGAACTGAACAATCACTCTAAGTGAGAGAGTTCTATTGAAGAGAGAGTTTTCAACTTAGTTAACTAAACCTGATGGCTTCATTTGCCATTAAGCAGTGGGAGTTTGCAACTTGGTTATTTTTGAGAAGTATTCCAGATGGCTGATTTAGAAAGCTAGCTAGTTTCCATCTTAGTTATCTGTGATCACTATGCCACAAGTGATACTCAAAAGCGAACCTTAATCGGTTCGCTTTTTTATTTTAAGGACCAATGGGCTGCTTTAAAAGCTCTGCCATCAGGCATACAAACTGCGAAGAACGAACCGTAACTCCCCGTAAACTAGTACTTTTCTATATAGAGAACGTCACATTCTGTTGGCTGGGTGTTATAGTAGCGACTCTAATCAAGTATCAAGGATAAAGTAAAATGGATAAATTTCTAAAGCTACTGGCAGCTAAGCCTAATGAAGTCACTTTCGAGCAAACGATGCAGGTTATAGACGAACATTTTGACTTTAGCCCAGTAAGCTTTGTAAACGGAGAAACCGAAAATCAGGCAGGACAAAACAATGGCTCTTGTAAGATTTTTACTTTTGCTCAGATACAAGGATTAGACGAACCATCAACTCTGGCTTGCTTCGGCCAGTTCTATCGTGATGACGTGTTGAAAAATCCAAATGGCAGCGACCATGCCAATATCCGTAACTTTATCCAGCATGGCTGGGATGGCATTCGCTTTGATGGTGTAGCGTTAACGGCCAAGTAACTCTTGCTAGAGATGCTGGCTAAACAATGACACTACAGCAGTAAGCCACGATTCATTAAATCAAAAAGCGCCCCATAGACTGAGGCGCTTTGATTCGATACCTAAAGCTATAAATCAACAGAGTAACAATAAAAAACTAATACTCTTCGCAGCTCGTACTATTTCTTAAGACTTATTGTTGAATCGCCGCAATTGCAGCATCGTAATTTGGTTCGTTAGTTATCTCTGAAACTAATTCGCTGTGAGTCACCACGCCTTCTTTACTCACACATACAATTGCACGAGCCGTCAAACCTCGCAGAGCACCTTCAGGAATCGCCACTCCATAAGTTTCTGCAAAATCTGCACTACGGAAGGTGGACGCATGCTGAACATTCTCAATACCTTCAATTTCACAGAACCGACCAGCGGCAAAAGGTAAATCAGCTGAAATACAGATCACCTGCGTATCTTCTAGCTGCGCAGCTTCTTCATTGAAACGTCTTACACTGTTGGCACATACTGGAGTGTCAATACTTGGGAAGATGTTAAGAATTACGTTTTTACCTGAGAAACTTGATAATGTAAGGTCCGATAAATCAGACGCTGTAAGAGAAAACTCAGGTGCAGAATCACCAGTGACAGGAATAGAACCCGCAATACTTACAGAGTTACCTTGGAAAGTTACTTGTGCCATATTTATACCTTTACTCTCTGTTATGTGAATACATGGATATAACATCTCATTAGCATAACTTGTTCAAGATCAATTTTTCAGATCAGACCTGACACTTCTATACAGACATAGTGCTTTTGATATGCACCTAGCTGTGTTTATTGATTGGTACCGAGCCTGCACCTATCGAATATGCTTTAAGTGCCTACATACCGGCGTTTTTCAAGGTAGTTGTCATCATTTGCTTGCTTATTAAGCAGCTTCTCTTTCTGGATTTAGGTGGACTTCGCCAACAGGCTCACAGTTCC
>NZ_JAKGTN010000044.1:0-12536 GCF_021568915.1 Vibrio sp. McD22-P3 | reverse complement strand
TCAGGAACTGTGAGCCTGTTGGCGAAGTCCACCTAAATCCAGAAAGAGAAGCTGCTTAATAAGCAAGCAAATGATGACAACTACCTTGAAAAACGCCGATAAACATAACTATTTCATTGCTGTACGAGCTTTGTTGCTTAATTCACGGATAAAGTATGCTTGTTGAAATGAGCTAAGTTTTTAAGGGATATCAATGAGACTTTCATTTCTGTGAAAATGAAAGTCTCCTGAAGTGCGTAGAACACTCTAAATGAAAGAGTAAGTTATATAGGTTGGATTTACGACGCGCTGTTGGAGATTCCCTTTTTACAGGAATGACGAATATTAGGGGGTAGATGTGAAGCACAAGAAGGGGTAAAGACGAACGACATTTAATGAAATGATGCGAACATTGTAATTAGATTCCTGCTTCCGCAGGAATGACGTAACCCTGAAGAGATTGGGCAAAAGACGTACTTAAATCTGATGCCCTAATTGAAGGTTTTAGAGTGACTTAGAAGAACTAATAGTTTGCGGTGTATTCCCTGCACATTAAAAGACATTCGTAAAACTCTCAACAGGCATTTGTTGAGACACAACAAGCACTTTGCCATCGGTATAATAATCGTGACTGTCGTTTTTTGCTGTCACAGTAGCAAGCTTAAGATTCTCAGCATTCCATTGAGCGTTTAGTCGAAATACATCTTGCTTGAGCTTGTCACGCTCGGAGTCGACGTCAGGAGCCACGCTGTGCAAGATGGTGATAATACCGCCATATGGCGTGATTGTTAGGCCGTTATCATAGCTAAGTGCACCCACCCATACTGTTTCTCGAGTTTGCTTGTCTATACCCGCATTCCACCAGCGAATATGCGAGCGCTTAGTTAGCGTTCCCGGTAATTGAAACGCAAGATCTTGTGGCTGCCCGTTCCACATCAAATCGGAGACCGGTGGTGTTTTAGTTTTCAGCAAATTGACGTAGTCGGAGAATTCAAGTTCGCTGCGCGAGAATGTTTTATTTTCAATCCACCCTAGCTGCTTCATTAGGTTCTTGGGAGTTTCACCCAAATAGACCACGTTTACTGCTTGAGCTGAGTATATCGACGACTGACCCGCGAAAACCTTAAAGTTGAGTCCTTTGACATCAACCACTTTATTTTGAGTGTCGGTAGTGGTGGTGACGACGGTATCGTCGCTGAACCAAAAAAAGTGCGAGTAGTTGAGTGCTAACATGCCTACTAGCAGAAAGCTGCTCGCTTTTAGCCAAGCATAACGCCACTGCTTTTTAAGACCAAAATAGAATAGAGCTAAGGACGTTATGCTTAGTCCTAACGTGTATTTGTGTTCTGAGATGAAGGTCGCCATCTCACCTAACACTGGCACATTGTCCACACCAGCGGCTAACAGGTAGCCCCAAACAACAAATTGCCCCACACCCAACAATAAACCTATCAAGGCATACAGAGAAAATTTACGCCAACGAATATGGTTGGTCCCTGCCATAAATGGCACAACCCAAGCGATAGGGCCTAGTAGCCTTGCAAAGGCAATCACCCAGAATGAATTGCGGTTCATAAGAAGGCGGCATCGAGCTAGCGGTCTGCGTATTTTTGGTTGCCAGCGGAGGAGCTTCTTTTGTGCGCTAAAACCGTAATGACGACCGATGAAGAAGCTCAGTTGATCACCGAGCAAGCCGCCAATTAGTACTGCGATAACAGCGAGATATCCACCGCTATAAAGTTGATATCCCGCGGCAATCATAAAGGGTTCTCCCGGAACCACGAGGTTAGGGCCAATGACTGCGTCAAAGAAAGAGCCGAGAAACAGTCCCAATGTCTCAAACATAACGATTCCTTACGTCCTTAGTTTTTGTCGTTTTGATTGGATTTGTATGATTGGTTACTGCTGTTGGTAGTGACCGAACTTGTATTCCATCTCGTTGTTGCGCATTTCGCCAAAGAAAAATCGGCGAACATTGGCTTTGAAATAAGTGAATCCCATTTTGAAGAAACCATCTTGCTCAAGACGGCGTGGGTCAAACTGGAAGCTCAGCGGTAAGAATCTAAAGCGCCATGTCTTAGCGGCTTTTTTGACGTAGTTACAGTCTTCGCATAGCACGATACTTTCATCAAATCCGCCGATTTCCTCATGAGCACGTTTGGTAGAGAAAATACATGCACCCACGGCGGTTGGGAAAAAGAACTGTGTGGTAAACAAGCCTGCGTTAAATAGTCCGTAACCGGCTTTATAAGCAGGCGCGAGATTACGTGAACCCATGTAAACACCAGCCACTTCCAGTTTTTCATCTTCAAGTTTTGCCGTTGCTTTATCTAGGAAGTCCTTATCAAGACGGACATCGGCGTCTAGAAAGAGTAAACGTTCGTTTTGGGCAAGGTTGGCACCCGTATTGCGGCCTAAGCTCACTCCGCGCTGCTCCATTTTGTGAATGGTTAGGGCAGGTAGTGCTTGATGGTATTTTTGTGCGACCTCACAGGTAAGGTCGTCGCTGTTGGAATCGACGACAATGACTTCGAAACCTTGGTAAGTTTGACAGCTTAAGTCGCTTAGTAGGCGAGCGATGCGTTTCTCTTCATTGAGAGTGATAATGACGATGCTAAGAGGTTTCATAATCCAATCCTTTCTATGTGTTGATGATTGGATTATGCAGAGAGGAGGCTTAACCATTACTGAGCAGTAGGTTCATATTCAGTTAATGATAACCTAGTAACTGTTAAGGGTTACTAGGCTCTGTGCTTGATATAGTCTTGGGCTAAATCTTCTTCTCGCGTAGAAGTAATCCAACAGGTCACTTTTTGGATTTTTGGATCATCTTTTCGTGTATACATATTGGAGACGGAGTAGGGAGGGATCACAGCGATTGAATCAATCGCAATGGCTTCATCGTTATCTGAGAAAGCGACACAACGAACTTTAACGGCCTCAGAGTAAGAAACCTTGATTCGCCAGTGTGTGTCAGATAGCGGCTGAATGTGATCACCAGTTATGACTATCGGCGCTGCACTAGAGGTGGTAGTAGGCTTTGTTGCTTCGCTGGCGTAACTCAGGTTAGCTGTAAGAAGAGCGCTACTCATTACCAATATGTTGAGAATTTTCATTAGATCTTACCCATTCATTAACACTTATCGCTGCCATAGTACCTGCATTTATGGTTGCCATTAACTAGGAAGCTCCCTAGTTAATAGGTGGTACTTTTGGGGCTGAGGACGTATTGAGTTCTCGCAATCGATAGCGAGAAAGGGTTTGGCTTTTAAGGTGGCGGAGCATCTTTCTTGCCAGTATACATCGTTTAAATCGGAGTTCGCCTTGCTGAGAATGATAGATAGCAGCTTGTAATGCTTGGTGATGGACAAGATCATAAACCCCAATTTCTGCAAAATAGCGGTAAAGGTAAGTGCTTAACTTCTTTTGTGGATAGACCATGATTCGGATGATAGTTTTAATTTGCTGGCAATAAGCATGGTGTTGGATGGCGACAATGCGCTGTTTTAATTGATTTAAGTGACGTTGTAGCGTCGACCTCGTACGAGCAACAGCCGCAAGGGCGAGTAACACAATGACTAGGGTGTGGCGGTGTGCCAACAGGGCCTGTTTTAGATTACCTATAGCGATATCAACACGCTGAGCCCAAGGGAGCGGAGGTGCTGGGGTGACGGTAACTTGAATCGGCGCTAATTCTATGTGCTTTAGCATATTCGTTTGTGTATCCCACCAATCAAAGGTCATCGCTGGCAGTGTGAAGTCGCCAGCCATAGGGAAGCGATAGTGAATGTCGGTTGTTCTGGTGCCGATAAGGTTGCCGCGAAACGCGTCGCTGCGAGTGCGTGTATTGCCAGTTCGAACCTCAACCCCTTCTACTTGTGTGATAAACGGTAATTCGGCGATATAGTGTCCGGGTAAGTCGTCCACATCTACCGAAATAGTCCGAGTGAGTGCGCCTCCTGCGGTGAGAGTATTATCTGAAACGCTCTGAGCGATAGTAACATTTGGTGCGACAAGTTTGCCGCGGCTGGCAACGGGTAAAGCTAATACATCAACAGTCAAAGGCTGTGAACGAAAGGTAAAAGAGGACTCTCCACTGCCTACGCGCAACTCGACGGATGGCAGAATGTAATTCCCTGCACGAGTGGGGTACAGATCGAACTTTAGCGTTGCCGTGGCCAGTGTTCGCCCGTTTAACTGAGTTCGGCCATATTGCCAAAAGTTTGAAATTTGCTCAAAAAGGAGATCGCGCTCCGCAACATGCTCAACATGAATCACTTGGTCGATAGGGGCGTAGTGCGAAACTTCAAGGTATAGAGTGTGGCGGGTTCGTTCAGTTAGTTCGGTATTACTCAGTCGCCAGTTTGCTTGCCAACCTCGTGCACGCTCAGCGTTATCTATGTCTTGCAGTGAGGTGAGCGGGTCATAGACCGATGTTGAGGCTTGAAGTGATGACAGTGGAAGGATGCACAAAATCGCACTTAAAATAGAAATGAAAAGTTTGTGTTTCGTATGTCGATTTAATGTCAAATTGCTTACAAGGAAGGCGTTCATTGCGCTACCTCCGTTTGTTTTTGTAGTTGGATAGCGAACTTATTTCTTAGAAAAACTTCAGGATTCGATTTGACCTGTTCTAACCAAATTTTGGTTAGGTGTTCTTCAGCCATGAGATCAGCGCTGTTGATGAAGTCAGAGCGCTCTTCTGGCTCATCGATACCCATATCTTCTTCGAGGCTGGAAATTACGTCGGCTGTCATGTCTTCACCTGCAGTACCTTGCCCTTGAGCCCGGTCAGCCATCAAATCAAATATCTCTTCAAGGAGTTTGAGGTTTTGCTGGGCTTGCGTGTGCTCTGGATTCAGTTCCAACACCCTGTTAAACCAATGCTCTGCCGAACGAAAGCGTTGAATGTGTAGAAAACTCATCGCCGTATTGAAGCGTTTGGAAACCGAATCTGGTTGCTGATTAAGCATGGTGAGCGCCCACTCCCACTGCTCATTTTTCATCAAAGCTTGGATCTTCCATTGGGGTTCGACGAAGGCTTTAGCCGCGCAAGCGTAGTTACCTTGGCGATAGAACCACTGACCTTGTTGGTCTTCGGTCATCAATAAGCGCATCATCAATGAATCACAGGTTGGTGATGTGTTATCTGCGGCATAACTGTCAGCCGGCATTATGGCTCCGAGATAAACCGCTCCCATGAGTATGCTTGGAACCCAGCGTATACTCCAGCCTCGACGGAACCAAAGTAAGCTTAGCACTAACGTCGGGAACACTAGGTAAAACCCGGCTTCTTGCCACTGAATATCTTCATCTTGAGGGTCAAAGTAGCTAAAGCTATCTATCCAGCGTTGGATACTAGCAATATCGCTATCATCAGGCGTGTTTTGTAAAAAACGAACATCACGTGGTGGTGTCAATGTCTCTTGATAACCAAATTTCCATACTAAAATCTGGTCTTGATGGAGGTCGGTATATTGGTTTAAAGCATGAATGCTACTGTTATCTAGTCCATCGGTAACGACAATGATACTGGCAGGTATATCTTTACTATCGTGAGATTGCTGCAATTGTTCGAAAACAGCCGCTAGGTTTTTGCCTTGTCTTGGTACTAAGTGTGTAGATAGGGAAGGTAGGTAAAGCGCTAAAACGTCTCGGTCTTCTGTAGTGGGAATAAGTAGGTGAGCACTTCCAGCGTAAACGTAAGCGCCAACAGCGCCATCGGTTTTATAGGAGAGTAGCTGTTCCAACTTAAGTTTACTGTTTTCCAATCGACTAGGAGCTAGATCGGATTCACTCATGGAGTTTGATAGGTCTATAACAAAATAGAGTGGCGATTGGTTTTTAGCATGAGAGTCTGGCTCTGGCTGCCACGTTGGACCTGCAATAATGACAATCAGCAACGTCAGTATACCAGGCAGCAAATGTTTGGGTGCAAACCAATGCTTATCTTTCCCGTCAGCATTAAGGTGAGGTGCCAGGTGAGAAGCGATGGGCAGTGTATGCTTGGTTTGCTGTGCTTTGCGAAAGGCATAGAAGACCCAGAACATCGGGACAATCAACAACAGGCACCAAGGACGAATAAAATGAAACTCAGCCATTGTTTACTCCTTTTCTCGTGTGGTGCAGGGTGCGGGTAGCGACGAACGTCAACGCCAGTAAGTTCAAGATGGTTATGAAAAAAAGAGGCCAGAAATAGACCTCGAATTTAGGGCGAATGACATAACTTTCAAAAAGAGAGGCCTCCAGCTCATTCAGCGTTTGATAGACCGCCGCTAAGGCGTCACCATCTAAAGCTTCAAAAACTTGTCCACCAGTGTAGCTGGCGATACGCGCTAACATCTCCAGATCAATAGCTTCTTCACCTACGTTGGTAGCATCACCAATTGCAATAGGATAAATCGTAATACCACGCTCTCCTGCGAAATGAGCGGCATCGACAGGGGGAAATTGGCTGGTGGTATCTTTACCATCAGTGAGCAGCAATAATACTTTGTTGTTTGATTCGGAATGCTCAAAGTGGTTAACTGCGACACCAATAGCATCTCCCAGCGCGGTCCCTGCGCCCGCCATACGTACGTCCATTTGCTCCAACAGCAAAGAGAGCGTATCGAAGTCTTCGGTTACGGGCGCTTGCAAGTATGCATCATCACCAAAGGCGATAAGGCCGACACGGTCGCCGGTTCTCTGTTGTAAAAAGGATTCAAGCAGTAATTTTACGCCATCAATACGTCGAACATTGATGCCTTGTTGGTCAACAAAGTCTTTCGCCTCCATGGAACCTGAGAGGTCAACGGCGACCATCATTTCACGACCACTTTTCTCTATAGCAATGGGCTCTCCAACCCATACAGGCTTCGTTGCTGCCAATACTAAACCCAAAAAGGTGAGCATGGTTAGTGAGCGCTGCCACCAAGAAGGGCGTATCACTACCGCTCCGCTCCTTGGCGTCGATCCTGTGACTTCAATGAACTTATCGAAATGACTAAAGCGAAGTGCCGTTTGTCTAGTGAGATGTTTAGGAGTGGCAAGCATAATAACGGGAAGTAAAACCAGTAGACCAAACCAAGGGTAGGTGAAGGTTAGCATGTGACCTCCTGAAACCATCGATGGACAGCCTCCAGTGTCGTTGAGCTGACATTGGGCTTAAGACAATAGCTGGTTTGCACCAGTTCGATGACCTGAGCGTATGTGAGACAGTTATTGGTTCGTTGAGCTATAAACTCAGCGAATTCAGCGGTGTTCATAGTGCCGATTGATTCTTCCGGCCAATGTTGATGAGCCAGTCGCTTCAGAAGCGTTGCGATTCTGTTGATTTTTCTCTCAGAAGCGTAATTTTGATATAAGGTCCATGCATCTCGAAGGTAAGCCCGCGATAGATATTGATGAATGCGATAAATAACGTAGCCAATGATGAGCAGTAGACATGAGAATGCCACAAGCTTCCATAGCGTGGTTTGCGGAAACCACGATACGGCATCGGGTGGCGTGATCCACTCAGCTCGATGGATTAAGTGACTGCCAAACTCAACTATTTGGCCCTGTGATGCCTTCATCATAACAGCCTATTGTTTTGTTTTAGCTTGCATTTGGAGCCAAGCATCTTGACGAGTCGTGAAATCTAGCAAGGCTAATTGGTGACGCAAGAAGTGGTCGTTAAGCGCTTGTCTATGTTGGGTAATGTAATGCTCGAACTTCTCTCGAGCTTGAGGTCGGCTTTGCTTGAGCTCGACCTGTTGGTCGGTGTTGCCAATGACTAAGCTATGTCCTGGAAATTTGATTTCTAAGGGGTCTGAAATTCTAAGACCGATTAAACTATTACGTTTAGCGAGAGCATCAATGATCGAATGTTTCTCATTTACTTGGTAGTCACTAAAATCGCTAATAATGAAACACTGGCTTTCTTTTAAAGTCATTGCGCTTAGTTGGCTTAAGCCATCATACAAGGAATATTTAGAAGAAGGTGCTGACCAGTCAGGGAGTCGCGAATTGCAGAGAACGAGCTCGTTGAGGAGTGCTAGCAACGCTTTTTCTCCTCTTCGAAATGGCAGCGACGCTATACCACTATCGGTAAGGATGAGTGCTCCCATACGATCGCCACCTTGTACGATGGAGCCCGCGATGATCGCCGCTATTTCACTGGCGATTGCCGACTTCATTGCTCCGTCCGAAGCGAAAAACATACGTGTACGTAAATCTACCAGTAGTGCGATGTTTTTGTCTCGCTCTTCAGAATAGACACGAAGGTAAGGTTGACCAGTTCTTTGCGTCACTTTCCAGTCGATGCAGCGAACATCATCACCTTGGTAATAATGCCGTAGTTCAATAAAGTCCAATCCTCTACCACGCTGCTGGCTGCGGTGCTTTCCTGTCAATGGAGTGAGACGTTGGTAGGGTGGATGCAATGATAACGTTCGACCTAAGCGGCTGAGCTCACTAAGTCGTTCGATGGTAGGATACACTCGATAATCACTCATCTATTTTCCTCCATGACTAGGCAAAAGCCACACAGTCTAGAAGTTTGTTTACGACGTGTTCGGTGTTCACACCTTGGTGTTGAGATGAAAACGTGATGACAAGTCGATGGCGAAGCACGGAATGAGCAACTGCACGAACATTATCAGGTGTGACATGGTCTTGGCCTTTCAACCAAGCATGGGCACGTGCACATTTGTCGAGAGCGATTGATGCTCTCGGGCTTGCACCTTGTTCAATCCACTGAGCTAATTCGACGTCGTAGAGTGTTGGATATCGAGTCGCGTCTACTAGATCAACGATGTATTGATCGACCTGATCCGAAACATGGACTTGATCAACGAGATATCGAGCTTTTAAAACGTGGTCAACACTGAGTTTTGAGTCACTTTCTTGAATTAACAGATTCTCTCTACGTAGCATTTGGAGCATCCGCTTTTCAGCTTGCTTGTCTGGGTAGTCGATGATGATTTGCATTAGGAACCGATCCATCTGCGCTTCGGGTAGCGGGTAGGTGCCTTCTTGTTCAATAGGGTTTTGTGTTGCGAGCACCATAAATAAACTAGGCAGAGAATGGGTTGTCCCAGCTACAGAGACCTGTGATTCTGCCATGGCCTCAAGCAAGGCCGATTGGACTTTTGCTGGTGCACGATTGATCTCATCGGCAAGAACGAGATGAGAGAAAACCGGCCCCTTTTTGAAGGTGAGCGATTGTGTATGGCTGTCATAGAGCTCACTACCGGTGATATCCGCAGGCAACATATCAGGAGTAAATTGGATTCTATTCAAGGTTGAGTCGAGTTGTGCCGCCATGACGCTCGCACTGCGAGTTTTCGCGAGTCCTGGTAGGCCTTGAAGTAAAACATGTCCACCCGCAAGCAAGGCAATGGTGAGCTGTTCAACGGACTTCTCTTGACCAAGTACACGTTGGTTTATTTGTTGTTGTAGCGTAATGAAATTCTGTGTTGATACCGTCATTAAACCACCTCTGTAATTTGCTTTAATGGATGGAAACCACTTAGAAGCGGTCGAAATATGATGGTGCTAGCTTATCTAAGTTGAAGAAACGAGGTCACTAGGACTATTCCTAATTAACGATGGTGAAGAGAGCGTTGTCGTAGAAAGAAAGGATGCACTGAAGTGCATCCTTGATTATCAATGAGTATTATGGGTGCCGAAACACTAGTTACCAGATTGTTGGGTATCTGGACGGTATGGCAAAGTCTGAATAACGCGTTCAAGGTTGAACGATGTTGGTTCTTGACGAAGTGGGAACTCGTGGAATGTCTGAAGCAGTTCTGCCACTTCAACTTGAACGGGAACGAAGTTAAACATACGTTCTGCCATCCACTTGATGTACATACCAGAGTGCTCCGGGGCTTCTTCGTACGGGTCAGTACGTAAGTCGTATAGCACAGGCCATGTGGTGGTCATTCGAGGTGCAAACCAGCTGTCTTCCAATGGTTCAATAAACTGTGCCTTAATTTTCCCAACACGAACCGCCTCTAGGTTGCCTGTTTCAGCAAAGTAGAATATTTCATTTCGTGTTGTGTCGGTATTTTTAAACCATGCCTCACGATGGTCATAGCCATCGATATAAACATCGTGCTTCTTCTTGAAGTTTTCCTGAACGTCTTTTTCACCTGCGATAGTGGCTAGAGTAGTAAACAAGTCTTCATGAGACTGAATTCCGTTGTTAACGCTACCTGCTGGGATATGACCAGGCCAGCTAACCATAAATGGCACGCGTACACCACCTTCAGTCGTGAGACCTTTTTCGCCCTTAAATGGTGTATTACCACCATCTGGCCAAGTCACTTTTTCTGCGCCATTATCCGTCGTAAAGATAACAATGGTGTTGTCTTTTTGGCCGGTTTCTTCTAATTTATCAAGGATTTGACCTACATAGTGGTCCAACTCAGCCATGCCGTCGGCATAAAGACCATAGCCAGTTTTGCCTTTCCACTCCTCGCTTAGATGAGTCCAAACGTGCATTCTTGATGGGTTGTACCACATGAAGAATGGATCGTCGGTTTTGGCAAAATCATCGAGGTAATCGAGAGCCATATCGGTCAGCTCGCGGTCAATGGTTTCCATGCGTTTACGAGTTAGAGGGCCTGCAGACTCTGTTGGGCCATCGGGCGTACCCGTAACAATTCCGCGTGGTCCAAATCGCTCAAGGAACGCAGGGTCTTGAGGGTAATCTTCATTCTCTGGTTCTTCTTCTGCATTAAGGTGATACAGATTGCCATAGAAAAAGTCGAAACCACGACGATGTGGCATCATGTGTTCTTGGTCGCCGAGGTGGTTTTTACCCAACTGGACGTTGAAATAACCCTGTTCTTTTAACACCTCTGCAAGCGTTGGGTCTTCAGGATGAATACCAACGGGTGAGCCTGGTAAGCCAACATTGAGTAGGCCTGTTCGAATCGGCAACTGTCCGGTTAAGAAAGCTGCTCGACCGGCAGTAGAACTTGGTTGGCCATAGTGATCGGTGAATAGCATCCCTTCGTTTGCGATGCGGTCAATATTCGGGGTTTTGTAGCCCATCATTCCCATATTATAAGCAGAGGTATTTGACCAACCGATATCGTCTGCCATGATAACGAGGATGTTAGGCTTTTCAGATGTATTTTTCGCTATTGCTGGGGCGACACCAAGTGTGGCTGCGGCAGCAACGCCAAGAATTGATTTACTTACTAAGCTTTTAGAAAAGTTTTTCATAAGTGGCTCCTGAGATAAGACCCGCACAGTATCTGGTGGAACTTACGACAATAGAACTAGGATATTTCCTAACAGTGTGACGATTGTGAGAGGGAAATGTATCCAAAGTGGCTGACTCAGTAGTACACTGATTACAGAGCACGCTTAGGCTAAGAGGCTGAATTATTGGATCAAATTAAGGACGTACTCATTTCTATTTCTACTAAGTTGTTGGACTCACCAACGGCGGAAATGGACGAAGTGATTATTGATGTACTTGACGAGTGTCGGCAATGTTTAGGTGTTGATAGGATGTCATGTTTGCCGTTGGATCATGCTATTGTCGAGAACTGGCGACACTATGAATCTCTTGGTAAAGGTATACCGTCTGTGCAAAAGGAAATACCTGCCTCTGTCGTTTTAGAGTATCGCTCTCTGATAGAGAAAGGGGAGGTGGTGTGTAGCGACTCTTCACCCAATTTGCTTGCACTTGCGGATAAGCTTCAACCTGAGACTCCGTTGAGGCATGTTTTGGTGCCTATTAGTGCTATGGGAAAACCGTGGGGGCTATTGGCATGTGCCAACTTTGTCTCCGAAACTCGCTTTGATGATGACTTCATCCATTCTTCGACATTGCTTGGTAATATTATTGCGTCGAGTATTGCTCGCGTAAATCATTATGAGCAGCTAAAACGTAGCCAGCAGGAAATTGCTGCCCGTAACCGTCGAATTATTGGTGAACGAGAACGAGAGCGTCGTAATATAGCGCGAGATCTGCACGATGATTTTAGCCAGCGATTGGCTTCCTTAGGAATAGAAATGGGTTTGGCTGCTAGTATGTGTGATGCTCAATCTGGACAAGTGATAGCAAAATGCGCTAAGGGTCTGGCAGAGATAACCCGTGACATCCAGCAACTCTCGAGGCATCTGCATCCAGTAGTTATAGAACGTGTTGGATTGCATACCGCCATTGAATCCCATATTAAACAAGTGGCGTCCCGTAGTGACCTAATTGCGGAAATTCGCTTGGATAGGAATATCGAATTTGATGATGACACGGCGTTGCATATCTATCGTATTATCCAAGAGTCATTGTCAAATGTGGTCAAACACGCCAGTGCCCAGAATATCAATGTCACTTTGCGAAAGTTCGATCAAGGGATAGAGCTTGTTATTGAAGATGACGGCGTTGGTTTTTTGCCTCTAGGAGTAGACATGAACGCCCCTTCTTTAGGGCTGCAGTCGATGGTTGAAAGAGGGGAAATCATAGGTGGCACAGTAACGGCGTTTTTCAAGGTAGTTGTCATCATTTGCTTGCTTATTAAGCAGCTTCTCTTTCTGGATTTAGGTGGACTTCGCCAACAGGCTCACAGTTCCTG
>NZ_JAKGTN010000043.1:0-13427 GCF_021568915.1 Vibrio sp. McD22-P3 | reverse complement strand
GGCTTCTTTTCTTTCTGCTGGTATACGAGACAAAGTTTACTCAATACCGCCCATACTGGTTAAATTTTAACAGTGACAACAATCCTGCCAGAGGGGGGTTCCATCGACATCTTTATGAATGACAATCCGATTTTTAGGAAGGGCTTGAGCTTTAAACAAAAACTCATGTATGGCGCGAGCTTCTGGTCTAACTTATCGGCAGTCTGGAATATCATTTTCCTTGCTTGCCCAATAATCTATTTTCTTACCTCAATCGCTCCTGTTAGTGCTTATGATGTGACCTTTTATTTACATTTCTTGCCGTACATCTTAACTGCGGAAATCGCGATGATGGTGGGCACTTGGGGTGTGGCTGGCTACAAAGGTAAGACAAATTTCTTGTCATTTTTCCCAGTTAATTTGCGTGCGCTTTGGACAGTGCTTAGAGGACGCAAAATTAGCTTCCCAACCACACCAAAAGAAAGACAAACAGGTAATTTTGCCAAACTTGTATTGCCTCAAATGGTGGTATTTGGCTTAAGTCTCTTCGCTATTTTTTATGCTTGGGTCGGTTACTACACGGGCTCTTGGGGTGAATATTCCGGTGGCGGTCTAGTGTTCAACACATTCTGGATTCTCAATAACATGCTAGCTATGTGGGGAATGATAGCTGCCGCTTTTTGGGAGCCTCCAAAAGAAGAGAAAAACAAAGAAGAAGTCACCAGCACAGAGGATTTAAAGTATGAAGTTTAAAGACGCATTATTGGCTGCAAGGCACCACGTTGTTTTCATTCTTGGTCTGTGTACTGCATTGGTCATCGCTTTCAATATAGAGACGCGAGACTACGGAAAGGTGTTAGGCAATATCACCTTTGAAGCTCACGAAGAGATCCCACTTAAAGAAAATCGAGTGTTATCTCATGAAGAGTTTACTTGGGCGAATACGGCGTGGCGCTACTTTGAAAACAATTATCAAGATAACACGGGATTGGTGAATTCCGTTGATGGCTATCCGTCGACGACTATGTGGGATACCGCCTCTTATTTAATGGGCCTCATTGCTGCGGAAAAAATCAATGTGATCACTGATGAAGTGTTTGAAATGCGAATGCAGAAAGCGTTGCGTTCACTTGCTAGACTTCCTCTGGTTGAAGGTAAGTTGCCAAATAAAGCTTACAACACACAAACGTTAGAAATGGTGGATTACCAAAACAACCCGACTCCTGAAGGGATAGGATGGTCAGCCATTGATATCGGTAGAATACTAGTGCCACTCAATATATTGATCTGGCAATATCCTAATTTCAACGCAGATGTAAACAACATTCTTAATCACTGGAAGATTAGCGAAATGCTAATCGATGGATATCTATACGGTTCTAGACCAAGTGAACAAGGCGGTTTTGAGTTAGTGCAAGAAGGACGTATTGGTTATGAAGAATACGCGTCTAAATCTCTGTTCCTGATGGGACGAGATGTATTTAATTCAATGAAATATATTGATTATCTAGACCTGATTGATATTTACGGCATTGAAATTCCAACCGATAAACGCGACCCAGCTAAGTTCCATGCTCACAACTACGTGGTTAGTGAGTCTTATATTCTTGATGGGTTAGAGTTTGGTTCTGACAGCGTCTCGAAAATCTTCGCGCACCGTGTGTTTAGTGCTCAAGAGCGCAGATATGATGATACTGGCGTGGTTACTGCAGTAAGTGAAGATAACGTCGATGAGCCACCTTATTTCGTTTACAACACGGTTTTTTCTGACGGTAAAGAATGGAACGCAATTTCAGATGATGGTAAAGACCAGTCACACCTAAAAACCCTATCTACCAAGGCTGCGTTTGGTTGGTACGCCTTGTATGAGAATGAATACACGGATTTGTTAATTAGTGAAGTATCGCCTCTGTTCTCAGAAACCAAAGGGTGGTATTCGGGTCGCTATGAAGTTGATGGGCGACCTAATAGAGCAATTACCGCGAACACCAATGGCATTGTTTTAGAGTCGCTGGCCTACATAGAAAACGGACCATTATTAAGCGTAGGCGCAAAATAAGGACAAGGTTGTATTAGGGAGAATAACATGCGCTATTTGACAACGTTATGTGTTGCGCTTGCAGTGGCTGGCTGTGGTAATAAATATAATCAGTTTTCCGACGATATTGTCGAACGTAAAAGTCATTGGAGCATTCCGCAGGCTCGACAAGGTGAGCTTACCGAAAAAGAAATGGATATGGCTCGTATTGCTTGGAAGTACTTCGAGAATAATTATCAAGAGCCAACAGGTCTGGTTAATGCGGTAAATAACTACCCATCGGTCACGTGGTGGGATGCGGCGTCTTACCTAGCAGGTATGGTGAGTGCGTACGAGTTAGGAATCATTGAGAAAGAGGAAATGGACCGTCGCTTGATTGCCTTTATAGGGACCTTAAATCGATTGGACCTATTCCGTGGCGAGTTACCTAACAAGGCTTATAACACACAAACTGCTGCCAAAGTGGACTACGGTAACCAACCAGGGGAAATCGGTTATTCTGCTCTCGATTTAGGCCGATTGCTCATCTGGTTATATATCGTCAAACATCGTTATCCAGAGTATGCGACCGGTATCGACCAAGCGATTTTGAGATGGAATTTCTGTAATGTCGTTGACGAGAACGGCACTATGTTTGGTGCGTTGCTGGAGAAAGACAAGCCTGTTCAGTATCTGCAAGAGGGCAGATTGGGTTACGAAGAGTATGCAGCCAAAGGATTCCAACTCTGGGGGTTTGACACTAGTCAAGCCTCTGATCCAGAGCCTTATGCCACCATCAATTTGTACGGTTATGATGTCCCTTACGATACCCGAGATCCTAGAAAGCTCAAAGCTCATAGTTACGTTGTAACTGAAAGCTATGTTTTAGATGGTATTGAGTTAGGGTGGGACTTGACCGACGATAGGACAGGACACAACTACAGTTATACTAATGAATGGATGGCTGAGTTCGCGTTACAAATTTATCGTGTACAAGAGGAACGATACAAGCAAACCGGTATTATCACTGCGCGTACCGAGCACCAATTAGCAGGGCCTCCATACTTCGTTTATGACACCATTTATACCGATGGCTTTGCTTGGAATACTATTTCTGAGAATGGCGAATATCTACCGCAGTTCTCCGCTGTTGCAGTAAAGGGCGCGATGGGGATGTGGGTTTTATGGGATACAGAGTATACCGATCTACTTTTCGATCATATTTCTCACCTTTACGATAGAGATAAAGGGTTTTACGAGGGTATTTTTGAGAATGGTACCGGTCGTATCAACACATTTACATCGAACAATAATGGTATCACCTTAGAAATTCTGCTCTATAAACAACAAGGAAAGTTACTCAAGTATCATGACGATATAGCACCGAGCTTGTGGGAAAAAGCATTGGAATCGCCTTTTGGTTATGAAGGGCAGTGCTTGCCACGCGAGAACTATAAAAAGAAGAAAAATAAGTCTTAGGGGCGCATCGAATGCAAAGGCTGGTTGTTTTGCTTTTAGCTCTGCCTCTACTTTATGCCTGTGGAACCATTGTCCAAGGTGTAAGTTCTGGTGTTGAAGCAATCAATACTTCTCAGACATTTCGTCAGGGACGTTACGGTAAGCTAACTGAACAAGAGTTGGCTTGGGCAAGTACTGCCTGGAAATACATTGAGAACAACACCCAGCTTCAAACTGGATTAGTTAATGGCATCGACAACTACCCATCAACCAATATGTCAGGCATTGCCGATTATCTGTTTGCCTTGCTCGCAGCGAAAGAGTTCGAGTTTATCTCAACCAAACAATACGACGAACGACTCACCTTAGTACTGACTTTTCTCAATGACATGAACTTGAGTATGGGACAAGTTCCGCACAAGGTCTATCACACCCAGACGGGACAGAAAGTGGATTATGGTTTGCAACCTAGTGATATTGGATGGTCCTCGTTAGATACTGGGCGTTTACTTATTGCGCTAGCCATCGTTAAGCAATTCTCTCCTGAATTTACCGAATACATTGATAAAGCAGTATTACGCTGGAACTTCTGTGAACTTATCAATGAAGATGGTGAGTTGTTCGGCGGTGCAATATATGGCGGCAATGTGACCCGTTACAAAGAGGGGCGTTTAGGCGTTGAAGAATATACCTCTTATGGTTATTTAGATTGGCAAGTTGTACCTTACAAAGCGATGCGAATAGACCCGTATGACGTTGCGACTATTTATGGCATCGACCTGCTTTTTGATGGCAGAGATCCCAGAGACTTTGACGTCCTAAGACCTGTCTACAGCACTCCTTATTTATGGATGGGGTTAGAGTTTAACTGGGACAAGATTTCGGATTCCAGTTCCAACGATGCGAATCACTCTGACCCGGTAATGTCCGCGATGGCAGATTCTCTTTATTTAGTGCAAGAAGCGCGTTGGGATGTAGATAGAATCTATACCGCGCGAGGTGATCATGTAGTAGCAGGCGATCCTTATTTTGTTTATGACGCGGTCTATGCCTTGGGTACTCCATGGATAACGTTAGCCGAAGATGGAAGTTCCCATGATTTGCTTGCTTTGGTATCGACTCGTGTGGCTTTTCAAATGTGGGCGCTGTGGAAGACCGATTATACCGACCGCTTGATGGTACTAGTGCGTGAACTCTACGATCCGCAACGAGGTTGGTATGAAGGCCGCTATGAAAGAAACAGTAAGTACGAAAAGAGTATTACGCTTAAGACCAACGCTGGGGTTCTAGAAGCCTTGCTATACAAGCAGAATGGAAAACTCTATCAACCATCGGGAACACGAGAATACCGAGATGTACAGTTTGACTCACGTTTCTATCATCCTGGTAAGTGTTTAGTGGAGACGTTTGATGACTACAATTAGATTTCTGCTGTTGTTATTCCTGTTTTCCTTTGCCACGTCTACTAGTGCTCAGGTTCAGGACGTCGAATTAAGGGTATTTAGTCAGCCAACCTTACTGGCTGGTAACGGAAGATTCAAACAAGCAGCGGAACAATACCATAGACTGAGTCTGCAAATACTAGCCTCGGAAGCAAAACTAGGTACGGAAAAAATGTGGCAATACGCAGGTCTTGCTGAAGCTCTAGCCACGGTGTGTGCCAACTTAGACAATGACCCGAAAGCGTATGAGTATTGGGCAAATAGTGTGCGCTATTTACTGACTGGAGGGACGGAATGGTCTCAAATGCAGCAGTACCTTCATCAAAAAAACGAACAAGCAAATACTCAACTGCTGACGCAAATGCAGACTTTTGATGTTGCTGGTGGCTATGACCAATCGTGGGAAAATGATGCGGCAGTTTTGCAAGTTTGGCAGGAAAAACTCAATCTTTTCGCATTCTCTGGTCCCAAGATTGGCCTAAAATCTACTCGCACACAGACAAGCTTACCATCGAGCACGCCACCACCAGTGGCTACGCAGACGGTTCCAGGACAAAAAAAACTGAAAGGCATTGAATCGAATTTTTCACAATCTCAAGGTTTTGTGCCGAAACCAGCATCACAACCTAACGAAACGCCCGAAGGCATTAATAATGCAGCTCCAACCTCCGCCCCAGCTAGAGCAGTGGTGACAAATCGTCACTTGATTCAAACTTCACCAGCGCCAGCTGAAAACGAGGTTACGATAATCGCGACGCCAATTGATGAGTTCGATTACGAAGCCGCAGAACGAGATGAGATAAATGCTCTGGCAAATGAAGCTGATTTGGGGGACTTAGACAATACACTCAGCACAGAGAGGCAAGTACCAAGAGCCAATATTGGCGCAGAGAGTAGCTCGGGTGTCGAGGCTGTGCAACGAAGGAGTTTTGCTCCAGTTCCGGTAGAGCAAGAAAACCAGTAAGTAAACAACACGATCTCATATGGTTTGTTTAGAATTACCTGCTAGATATATTGAAGACAATTATTTGAACTCACGTCCATAAATCCTAGTCTGCTTTTGTTTCCACTAATTAGGGCAGGGACCATGGCTAGCAATCAAGATCTCAAGCAAGCATCTACGCTTCTCCAAAACTCGAACGTACATTTCGACCTTACCGATAATCACCAACAAAGGGGCTTGTTGCAATTAGCAGAGCAACTGGATGCGTTGAGCAGCCTATCTGTTGGCGACTTAAAGCAATTAGCGATAGAAGACCAAGCGCCACTGGAATACCGCTTAGCTGTTAAATTAGTTGCTTCAAAGCGCTATGTAAGAAAAATCCAAACGCCATTGCGCATTGGTGTGGTGTTTGCGATGTGGGGAGAGCACAATCGATTAAACCCCAAAACAGAACAAAACCCCAACGGCGAAGATTCGTTGAGAATGAAGGTAGAACAGCTAGCTTGGATCACTTCAGGAAGTTGCATTGATTGGCATCTTTACCCAGTAGATGATGGATGCCCTCATGATAGTGCTGATATTGCGAAAGGTATCGTTAAGACCACAGAGCAGCCCGATAAAGTCACAGTATTTAAACTGTCGGAACATTTGGATACGGATGAAGGGCCGTTAGCTAATCTGAATAGTGCTGACGACTCTCGTAAAGGTGGAGCGATTGTGCTTGGCTGCCAAAAAGCCATAGATGAGGGCGCAGATGTTGTTGTTTATACCGATGCCGATAACTCAGTTCATTTAGGGCAAATAGGGTTGTTGCTAGAGCCATACTTAGAACAGGCCAAACAAGTGGTTTTGGGTAATCGCAAGCATCCAGAATCGATTTTGGTCAAACAAGAAGAGCGTTGGGGCATCGGCATTAAGACTCTACGCCATATGCAGCGCATGATAGGGGAGCAAATATTCTCTCAAGGTATTAAAGATACTCAGGCGGCATTTAAGCTTTATTCTCGTGATGCGCTGCAAGTTATCCTTCGTAATCCAACAGTGTATGATTTTTCATTTGATACCGATTGGATCTTGGCCGCGATGGAATACAACAAGCCGATTACTACCGTACCATTTGCCTTTATTGATTCAGCGGCAGAGTCTGCCTCGATTGTGCAAGGTCCAATGACAACGTGGTATACGCTGTTAGAAGGGTTGGTCAAAGCGGCAAGGGCTCGTCATGCGTCGTACAGTCGTGATATGGCAAAGGTCTTTGATGAGGAGATTCATTCCCACAAAGATCTAGAACTGCTTATTGATATTTTGCCAAAACAGCTTGCTGAAGCCGATGACAAATCGTTGGGTGATCCTGCCATTATGTCGCCTAATGAGGTAAGAGCTTGGATACAGCAAGCGAGATACGCTAACGCGAGTTCGTGACTCACGGAGTGAGGATGTTAAAAAGGAGGCAAGCATGCCTCCTTTTTACTTTTTGTTTATCTTATTCGACGACTTTGACTCCGGATATTCGAGTGCCATTAGCAAGCATAATGATGGCGGTGGAATCATCATGATTTTGGTCGAATTGGTTTTCAACTTCGATAACTTCGCTGCCTAGCGATAAGTGTCCTTCACAATATACGGTAGAATGCCCATCTTGATTGAGTTTGACGTAATATTCTGAGTGGTCCATAAGAAGTCCTTTTTCCAACATACCTAATATATAGATTAGAAGCTATTGATGTGAAATCAAAGATTCACATAACGAGAATCAGGCTGTAATAGCAGGGATTTACGAGGTGTACCATGCAATAGGAGAGAGGCGAGTTATCGTTGTTTTATTAAACATGTCACATTTCTGATTGTTATTTCTTGAGCTTTGTTTACAATGTTCGTTCGCTTTGGCTGGTGCATCCGTATTTGCATCAAAATAAGCAGATAACACAATGAAATCGCGGCAGTTTTCGCTTCACTGAAAATTGCTAACCAATAAAACATGTCTTGCTTGGTGTGCAAGACCACTGTAAATAGGATACTACATGCCTGTAATTACTCTTCCTGACGGTAGCCAACGTCAATTTGATAACCCTGTTTCTACAATGGATGTCGCTCTTTCAATCGGTCCTGGTCTTGCGAAAGCAACCATCGCTGGTCGTGTGGATGGCGAACGTGTAGATGCTTGTGATTTAATTGAAAACGATGCGAGCCTAGAAATCATCACGGCGAAAGACGAAGACGGTCTTGAAATTGTTCGCCACTCTTGTGCTCACTTACTTGGTCACGCTATTAAACAACTGTACCCAGATGTGAAAATGGCAATCGGTCCTACGATCGACAATGGCTTTTACTACGATATCGATTTAGAACAGTCTCTTACTATGGAAGACGTTGAAAAAATCGAAAAACGTATGAAAGAGCTAGCAAAAACCAAGTATCAAGTTATCAAGAAAAAGGTTAGCTGGCAGGAAGCTCGTGACACATTTGAAAGTCGCGGCGAACCATACAAGATGGAAATCCTAGACGAGAACGTTTCTAAAGACGACCGTCCAGGCCTTTACCATCATGAAGAATACATTGATATGTGCCGTGGTCCTCATGTTCCTAACATGGGCTTCTGCCAACACTTCAAACTACTGAACGTGGCTGGCGCATATTGGCGTGGTAACAGTGACAACAAGATGCTTCAACGTATCTACGGTACTGCATTCCACGATAAAAAAGCGCTTAAAGCGCACTTGACGCGTCTAGAAGAAGCGGCAAAACGTGACCACCGTAAAATTGGTAAGCAGCTGGATTTATTCCACATGCAGCAAGAAGCACCGGGCATGGTGTTCTGGCACCACAACGGTTGGTCTGTATTCCGTGACCTAGAAGTATTCATTCGTGAAAAACTGACTGAATACGGCTACCAAGAAGTAAAAGGCCCTCTAATGATGGACCGCGTTCTTTGGGAACGTTCTGGTCACTGGGACAAATACGCAGACGCAATGTTCACGACTTCATCAGAAAACCGTGAATACGCGATTAAACCAATGAACTGCCCAGGTCACGTTCAGATCTTTAACCAAGGTCTTAAATCTTACCGTGATCTACCACTACGTATGGCTGAGTTTGGCTCATGTCACCGCAACGAGCCATCAGGTGCACTTCACGGCATTATGCGTGTTCGTGGCTTCACACAGGATGATGCACACATCTTCTGTACTGAAAGCCAAATCCAAGACGAAGTAACCTCTTGCATCAAGATGGTTTATGACACATACAACACGTTTGGTTTTGATAACATCGTGGTGAAACTGTCGACTCGTCCTGAGAAGCGTGTAGGTAGTGATGAAATCTGGGATCGCTCTGAAGAAGCATTGAAACAATCTCTTGAAGCAATGGAAATTCCATTCGAGATTCAAGAAGGTGAGGGTGCGTTCTACGGTCCTAAGATCGAATTTACTTTATATGATTGCTTAGATCGCGCATGGCAATGTGGTACAGTTCAGCTAGACTTCAACCTACCGGGTCGTCTAGGTGCTACATACGTGGATGAAAACAACGAACGTCAAGTTCCTGTTATGATTCACCGTGCAATCCTAGGTTCTCTTGAGCGTTTCATCGGTATTCTTATCGAAGAATACGCTGGCTTCTTCCCAACGTGGTTGTCGCCAGAACAAGCTGTTATCATGAATATCACTGACAAACAGTCTGATTATGTTCAAGAAGTAACACAAAAACTGCAAAAAAGTGGAATTAGAGCCAAAGCGGACTTGAGAAATGAGAAGATTGGCTTTAAAATCCGCGAACATACTTTGAAGCGTATCCCGTACATGCTTGTTTGTGGCGACCAAGAAATGGAAGCTGGAGAAATTGCAGTACGTACACGTAAGGGTAAGGACCTAGGCAAGTTTAAAGTGGATGACTTTATCTCATACATCCAAGCCGAGGTTTCTAGCCGTAAGCTCAATCTGGAGGAATAAGCTATTAAAGGCGGAAGACGTGGCCAACAACCGGCCAAACAAAACCAGCACCGTTTAAACGGTGAAATTCGTGGCGTTCGTGAAGTTCGTCTAACAGGTGCAGATGGTGAATCTGTTGGTGTCGTATCGATTCAAGAAGCACTAGATGCAGCTGCAGAAGCTGGTATGGATCTCGTAGAGATCAGCCCTAACGCCGAGCCACCAGTCTGTCGTGTGATGGACTACGGCAAGTTCCTCTTCGAGAAGAGCAAAGCTGCGAAAGAGCAGAAGAAGAAGCAAAAGCAGATTCAGATTAAGGAAGTAAAATTCCGTCCTGGAACTGATATTGGAGACTATCAGGTAAAACTACGCAACCTGACGCGTTTCCTAGAAGACGGCAACAAAGTGAAGGTAACAATTCGCTTCCGTGGCCGTGAAATGGCTCACCAAGACATTGGTGTCGACGTTCTAAATCGTCTGAAAGAAGATACTGTAGATTTAGCTGTAGTAGAATCTTTCCCGACTAGAATCGAAGGTCGCCAAATGATCATGGTATTGGCCCCTAAGAAGAAGTAATTAAAGGCTTTACAAGTAAGAAAACCCAGCTGTTTTCTGAACAGCTGGGTTTTGTTCGCCCTAATTACTATTGTTTAATCAACTCAACAATGCGGAGTTATTCATCATGCCTAAGATGAAAACCAACAAAGGTGCTGCTAAGCGTTTTAAGAAAACTGCTGGTGGTATTAAGTACAAGCACGCTACAAAACGTCACATTCTGACTAAGCGTACTACTAAGAACAAGCGTCAGCTTCGTCCAAATGCAATCCTTCCTAAGTGTGAAGTGGCTGCAGTTGTTCGTATGATGCCATACGCTTAATTCTTTTTAGTTTATCAATCGTTTAGTTTAGGAGAGACATAATGCCTCGCGTAAAACGTGGTGTACAAGCTCGTGCACGTCATAAGAAAGTTCTAAAACAAGCTAAAGGTTACTACGGTGCACGTTCACGTGTTTACCGCGTAGCTTTCCAAGCAGTTACTAAAGCTGGTCAATACGCTTACCGTGACCGTCGCAACAAGAAACGTCAATTCCGTCAACTGTGGATTGCACGTATCAACGCTGCATCTCGTCAAAATGGTCTATCTTACAGCCGTTTCATCAACGGTCTTAAGAAAGCATCTATCGAGATCGACCGTAAGATCCTTGCTGACATCGCGGTATTCGACAAAGCTGCATTCGCAGTTCTAGTTGAAAAAGCGAAAGCTGCTCTTTAATTAGCAGTTAGGTCTATGTAAAAGGGGAGCGAAAGCTCTCCTTTTTTGTATCTAAAGAATATTAGATAACGGACTTTTCACGCCACTCGCTCCTCGGTTAATGACGTGCGTGTATATTTGAGTCGTTTTAAGATCTGTATGCCCCAATTGCTCCTGCACTGTTCTAATATCTGCGCCACTTTCCAGTAAGTGAGTTGCAAATGAATGCCGCAACGTGTGACAGCTAACCTGCTTTTCTATCCCCGTCTTTTTCACCGCAGATTTCAGAGCTTTTTGTACGCTCGACTCATTAATATGGTGTCGACGAATCAAATCAGAAGTAGGGTCGATAGACAGCCGAGCAGAAGGAAACAGAAACTGCCAGTTGAGCTCTTTGTTTGAGTTTGGGTATTTAGTCGCCAATGCATTGGGGAGCCACACGCCGGAATAGTCACTCTGCTTAACATCTTGTCTCCAAATACTCTCAACGTGTTGCTGCTGTCGCCGTATCGCTGGGAATAGCTCTCTGGCTAACGTAACTACTCGATTCTTATTTCCTTTCGCTCGCCATATTCTTAACGCGCCATAATCAAAGTCGATATCTTGATATCTGAGCCGAAGGCACTCCATAAGGCGCAGTCCAGAGCCATACATGAGTTGTGCTGGCAATAAAAAGCTCGGCGGCATACTTTCAAGCACTTTACTCACTTCCTTTACTGTGAGGACTGTAGGGAGCTTTTTGCTCTTATTAGATTTCTTAAAGCGCATATTGACGTCTATAGGGTCATGAAGGATATGCTTATATAAAAACACTAGCGCGTTGAGTGCTTGATTCTGAGTTCGCATGGCCAAGTTACGGCTAGTGATCAAATAGGAAAGAAAATCTTCTACCTCCGCAGTACCCATTTCCTTTGGATGCTTTTTATCGTGATAAACAATGTACTGAAATATCCAAGAGAGGTAGGCGTCTATTGTCCTTTCCGAATAGTGCCTCGCTCGCATAAAGTCACGAATGTAGTTCAAAAATGGGGATTTCATTACTTACTCCAATACTGTGTTTGTGTACAGTTCTTGAGTCTAAGTAAGATTTGAGGACTTATACGGAAAATTTCCGTATTTTGTGATGTGCAACAAAGCTAATAATACTTAATCTACTGATTTTCATACACTAATGAACTAACATGGTTAGATTCTATGTTTTTAGAAGGCGGTAGCGTGTGCGGAAGTACGGAAAAAATCCGTCTATAAAGCGTTAGCTTTCTCGGTTAAGTTCATTGGAGTAGGTGTTCATCGTCCTAGCTTTACACCTGCTCGTTAGTGCCAAATCGCAAACCCGTGCGTGCTGTTTCTTTTGCTTGAAAAGGGCGTCAATCGACTTCGATTATGGTGCACTTGGTAGTCAGCTTCAGCGCAAGAGCCGTGAGTTGCCTTTTAGTATCGCCATCTTGGGCTGCGAGTTGGTTGAAAGTTCAATGCTTCTGCATTTGGTAAGTCGGCGGCGTTGGCTTTGGAGCGTTTCTTTAAAACCTTGGTGCCAAACGTCGGCTTCATCGCACGCAAAAAGCCAACAAATTGCTCAAGCAGACAGCTAACGTTCGGCGATTTTGGTTTGGTTGAGTTTAGTGATTACGTGGCTTTGATTGAGTGTTGTGGTTGTTAGCTGCAACTTAGCAAGGCGTTAGGCGAGCGAAAGGATACGAAAGGATGCAACTAACATGTCATTGCGGAGAAGTGCGATTGGATTTGGCATTTATCCCTCATGAGGTAGGTGAGTGCAACTGTTCAATTTGTAGACGTCACGCTGCGTCTTGGGGTTACTTTTCACCAGATGATGTAGCGACGAAAGGATGCACCGACTTCTACTGCTGGGGCGACAAAGAGGTCGAGTTTCATCGTTGTAGCAATTGTGGTTGCCTGACACATTACATTACCACGGATAAATGTCCTGAGCGGATTCTAGCCGTAAATATGAAGCTTGCTTCCATTGAAGTGCTGTCTCAAATACCAAAAAGAAAGATCAATGGAGCGTTGTACTAGCTCGCCTAACAAATTGTTCAAGCAGACAGCTAACGTTTGGCGATTTTGGTTTGAATTGAGTTTAGTGATTACGGTGGTCTTGTTTGAGTGCAGTGGTAGTTAGCTACTACTTAACAAGGCGTTATGCTTTACAAAACAGATTCGGAGGTCAGTATTGGAAAATACATTATTTGAAGCTGGGAAATTGCTGTCAAAACACCTTACATTTTTAGTAAGTACTTTGATCCTATTGATACTACTCATCTTAAATTTTGATGGGAATGAGGTTATACAGGTTCGGCGTTTTTCAAGGTAGTTGTCATCATTTGCTTGCTTATTAAGCAGCTTCTCTTTCTGGATTTAGGTGGACTTCGCCAACAGGCTCACAGTTCCTG
>NZ_JAKGTN010000042.1:0-16487 GCF_021568915.1 Vibrio sp. McD22-P3 | reverse complement strand
GTCTTCTCAACGGACGCACCAAGCCTTAAATAGATTCCAGCCTTCGCTGGAATGACGTGAGTTGTGAATCAGTCATACTAAAAAACAGTCACACCACTCGCAGCCAGTGGAATGACGTATGTAGTAAGCCACCTGACACAGATAAACTATTTTGTAGGGTATTCTTCAAACATCTTGTGCACCTGCTCTTGCACAAACACATCTCTATCTGCGGGCTCCATGGTTTCAGTCAATTGGCGCTGTGACACCGAGCGCCATACCACATCATTCGATTTGGCATCAATAAGCTCAACGCTTAGTTTACAGAACTTCTTCTCTTTCACTCGAGTTGGCGTCCTAACCCCTACTCCATAAGCACTGTTGTATCCACCTGACCCGATACCGAAACCGAAACTTGGCCCGTCCGCCAACAACTCTGTACCTTCTAGGATGTCATAATACACCAGCACATCGGCATCTTTATCCACCAGCGTCAGCCCTCGTAATGCCATTTCATTATCGACCGCTTTTTTGATGCGAGCTCCATCAAGGCTAACAGGATCTGCACTGTTTTCTTGATATTGATAGGTTTTGAATGCTGAGAAGTTAGTACTTGAGTCGTAATCCGTCGCCACATCAGAGGCGCAACCAATGAGAAAGAGCAGCGAAGTAAGGAATGGGGTGACCACTTTAAACATAATCAGTCCTCTTAACGAGTGCCTCTGTTTAGCTTAGTCAAAAAAAGAAAAAAAGCCGTCATCTGCTTAAGATGACGGCTTTAAAAAAACATTAGCTTGATTTACTTGTGATACGGTTTAGATAACTCGTGCACCGCTTCAACAAATACACCTGCATTTTCAGGTGGCACATCTAGATGAATACCATGGCCTAAGTTGAAGACGTGACCAGTGCCACCATCACCGAAGCCTTCCAGAATGGTCGCAACTTCTTCACGAATGCGCTCTGGCTGAGCGTAAAGCATTGATGGGTCCATGTTACCTTGCAGTGCCACTTTGTCGCCGATACGCGCTTTAGCGTCCGCGATGTTAATCGTCCAGTCTAGACCTACTGCGTCACAGCCTGTCGCTGCGATTTGTTCAAGCCACATGCCGCCATTCTTAGTAAATAGCGTTACTGGAACGCGACGACCGTCGTTTTCACGTATAAGACCATCAACAATCTTGTGCATGTACTGAAGTGAGAACAAGTTGTAATCACGAGGTGTCAATACACCGCCCCATGTATCAAATACCATGACCGATTGGGCACCCGCTTTAATTTGCGCATTAAGATACTCAATAACACTGTCCGCTAACTTATCCAGTAGTGCGTGCAGAATTTGTGGCTCTGCGTACATCATCTTTTTGATCTTAGTGAAGGCTTTCGAACTGCCCCCTTCAACCATGTATGTCGCCAGCGTCCAAGGACTGCCAGAGAAACCGATAAGTGGTACATCGCCATTCAAGTCTTTACGAATTTGACGTACTGCATTCATTACATATTGCAGCTCGCCTTCTGGATCAGGTAAACCAATTTTGTCGACGTCTGCTTTGCAAGTAATAGGACGTTCAAACTTAGGACCTTCACCCGCTTCAAAGTGCAAACCTAAGCCCATCGCATCTGGAATAGTCAGGATGTCAGAAAACAGAATGGCAGCGTCGAGTGGGAAACGACGAAGCGGCTGTAGCGTCACTTCAGATGCTAACTCGGCGTTCTTACACAAAGACATAAAGTCACCAGCCACAGCACGTGTTTCGCGATACTCAGGCAGGTAACGTCCTGCTTGGCGCATCATCCATACTGGTGTGTAATCTACAGGTTGCTTTAACAACGCTCGAAGATAGCGATCGTTCTTTAATTCCGTCATTCTTTTTTCTCCAATTCGAAAGGCGTTAGTTTAACGCTAATCGTTGACCGTGTGCAGCCATAGATAACAATTCTTTTACCAAAATTTGAGGGCTATCCGGTCTTATGCTTGAACGCTCAAAAAAGAGTCACTTTGCAAGCCAGATCATATTATTAATGACCAATCTAATAGCGAATTTGCAACCCATTAATAGGAATGTTAAAAGTTTGTTTGCTAGCGAAAATTACAATAATACAACTGAGTATCGCACTCAGCATCTCATAACGACATCTTACTTACCCCCTCCGCTTGCGGAGGGTTTTTTTTATCCTACTTAACTTGCTCTGCCGTGGCATTGATCAATGCTCGGGCAATGGTCCCTTCTGGTGCCACTAGAGGCAGTGCATTGGTTTCAAACCACTGCGCATCTTTCAGCTCGGAGAAGTCAGGTTTAATTTCACCACTCTCATAATCAGCCAAAAACGCCATCATCATGCTTGATGGAAACGCCCAAGGTTGGCTGCCGAAATAGCGAATGTTCCCCACCTTAATGCCCGTTTCCTCTTCCACTTCGCGTGCGACACATGTTTCTAGGGTTTCGCCCACTTCTAAAAACCCAGCAATCACGGTATACATGCCGCCTGCATGGCGATTATGCTGAGCTAATAGAATCTGCGACCCTTTGCGGACCGCCACAATAATGCATGGGAAAATTCGTGGATAATGTAGCGTTCGGCAATCTTGGCATTGCATAGCCAGTTGATTGTGATTGAGATGATTTCGTCCACCACATTGAGGGCAAAATCGCATCGACTGACTCATGTAGCCATATTGGATAGCTTTGGATAACTGGTAGAAAAGCGCCTCTGGTAAATGCAGTAACTCACGTAAAGAAGTAAGTGGTCGCTCACCGTCTAGGTCTGCATCATTGAGCCACATTACTGGTGTACCTTCAAACTCTCCAACCTGAATAGCCTGCGCCGCTGGGAGTTGAAATTGCTCCGCCGAACCCTGCGGCACCTCACCGTCTACAAGCCATAGTTCGTTCCCTGACACCACACACCAATAAGCTTGATGAATGTGGTTTTCACTTTTTTTTAACATCATGAATCCTCATTGCTTGCAGTTCGACCATTTTACTGGCAATCTAAATTCATACCAGCTAGAAAAACGAAATTCTAATTCTGGTACCATGAGAAACGACTTCTCAGTAACTCTTTGTCATTACAAAGCTAGAGACTGCCTATTGCGGTCCCGATCATGAGGACATGGTCATGTTAAATAAATTCAAACAAGTACAAGAACAATGGGGTGGCTCCAGCGAAGTCATCGACCACTGGCTAGAAACTCGCCAAGCGCTTATCGTCGAATACTGTAAGCTTGGTTCTCTGCAACCTTCTCAAGCTCAATCCAACGTCGTCGAGCTGCCTTCTCCTAAAGACATCGGTTCCTTTTGCGACCATCTTGTCGACTATATCTCTGAAGGTCATTTTAAGATCTACGATATGGTCATGGATAAGTGGAAAGCGACTGGCTTCAAGACCAACGATGAGATTGATGCCGCTTACGCCAAGATTGTCCTGACCACTGATCCACTGCTTGAATTCAATGATAAGTACAAGAAAGTGGATGATGAGATGCCTAGTTTCGAACAGGACATGTCAAAAGTTGGGGAGATCTTAGAGTTACGCTTTGCGGTAGAAGATAAGCTGATCCAACTGATTGCTGATAGTTTAGCGATTCCACCAGGGGCGTAGAGGACGCGATTGTTAGCAACAATAGGCTTATAGCTTTGACAGGCCCGCAGTGAGGGTCTGTTCTGTTGCGTCTTCGCCTTCTATACCATCATCACCCTAGACTTTCGTCACCCTTGCGAAGGCAGGGGGCTACTCAACGTGGGTCTCTAGGCCTCAGCTAGATTCCTGTCTACACCGGAATGACGGTAGCTATGAATTAGCCTATTTAAAAATTATCGCACCTGAAACCATCGTCCCCCGAAACCATTGTCATCTAAGACTATCGTCACCCCTGCGAAGGCAGGGGTCTACTCATAAACTAATACCAAGTCTCAGCTAGATTCCTGTCCGCACAGGAATGACGGTAGCTATGAACTAGCCTATTTAAAAAATATCGTACCTGAGACCATCGTCACCCCTGCGAAGGCAGGGGTCTCACCAAACCTCAGCCAGATTCCTGTCTGCACCGCAATGGCAATAGAGCGAAAATTCAGATACAAAAAAGGCGCCTTTCGGCGCCTTTTGTCATTTCTTTCTACGATTACTCGTCAGAAGAGAAACCTGCGTTTAGTAGCGCAGCTAGGTTATCCGTCGCTTGTTCAGCTGATGGACCTTCCTGAGCTTCGTCACGCTTAGCTTGACGGTCTTGGTGATACGCAAAACCAGTACCCGCTGGGATCAGACGACCCACGATAACGTTCTCTTTCAGACCACGTAGATCATCACGCTTACCAGATACCGCTGCCTCTGTTAGTACGCGCGTCGTTTCTTGGAACGATGCCGCAGAGATGAACGATTCTGTTGCTAGAGATGCCTTAGTGATACCTAGTAGGTCACGCTCAAAACGTACAAGTTCTTTGCCTTCAGCTTCTAGCTGACGGTTTGCGATCTTAACGCTTGAGTATTCAACCTGCTCGCCTGGTAGGAACTCAGAGTCACCTGCATGCGTGATTGTACACTTACGTAGCATTTGACGAACGATAGTCTCGATGTGCTTATCGTTAATCTTTACACCCTGTAGACGGTATACTTCTTGAACTTCGTTCGCGATGTATTGAGTCACAGCGTGAATACCACGCAGACGTAGAATGTCATGCGGAGTTTCTGGACCATCAGCGATTACGTCACCACGCTCAACGCGCTCACCTTCGAACACGTTTAGCTGACGATGCTTAGGAATCATCTCTTCGTAGTTATCGCCACCATCACGAGTGATGATTAGACGACGCTTACCTTTCGTCTCTTTACCGAATGAAACGGTACCAGAGTGCTCAGCAAGAATTGCTGGCTCTTTTGGTTTACGAGCTTCGAATAGGTCCGCAACGCGAGGTAGACCACCGGTGATATCTTTGTTACCGCCAGATTTTTGTGGGATACGTGCTAACGTGTCACCCACACCTACTTCTGCGCCATCTTCGATGTTCACAATCGCTTTACCTGGTAGGAAGTAAAGTGCTGGCATTTCTGTGCCTGCGATCATTACGTCTTTACCATGCTCATCAACAAGTTTGATAGCTGGACGCATATCTTTACCTGCTGCTGGGCGAGCGGCTGCTTCTGTTACTTCGCTTGAAGATAGACCTGTTAGGTCATCTGTTTGACGAGAAACAGTTACGCCATCGATCATGTCTACGAATTGGATACGACCCGCTACTTCAGTAATGATTGGCAGCGTGTGCGCTTCCCAGTTCGCTACTGTTTCACCAGCTTGAACTGCATCGCCATCACCTTTAGTTAGCAATGAACCGTAAGGAAGTTTGTGCTTCTCTTTAGTACGGCCAAACTCATCGATAATCGTCATTTCTGACGCACGAGAGGTGATAACCAGTTTCTTATCTTTGTTGATAACAAACTTAGCGTTGTGAAGCTTCACAGAACCTGTGTTTTTCGCCTGGATGCTGTTCTCTGCTGCTGCAGTAGATGCCGCACCACCGATGTGGAACGTACGCATCGTAAGCTGTGTACCCGGTTCACCGATAGACTGAGCAGCGATAACGCCCACTGCTTCACCTTGGTTCACTAGGTGACCACGTGCTAGGTCACGACCGTAACACTGTGCACAACAACCGAAGTCTGCATCACAGGTAACTACTGAGCGCACTTTCATGCTATCTACAGAGTTATCTTCCATGATCTGACACCACTTCTCATCAATTAGAGTGTTACGTGGAATCAGAACATCTTCAGTACCTGGCTTAAGAACGTCTTCAGCAACTACACGACCAAGCGCTAGCTCAGAAAGTGCAACTTTAACGTCACCACCTTCGATATGAGGCATCATATCGATACCTTCGTGCGTACCACAGTCGTGCTCGTGAACAACTACGTCCTGAGCAACGTCTACTAGACGACGAGTTAGGTAACCCGAGTTCGCTGTCTTCAGTGCCGTATCCGCAAGACCCTTACGAGCACCGTGCGTTGAGATAAAGTACTGAAGTACGTTTAGACCTTCTTTAAAGTTCGCAGTGATCGGTGTTTCGATGATTGAGCCATCTGGACGAGCCATCAGACCACGCATACCAGCTAGCTGACGAATCTGAGCTGCAGAACCACGAGCGCCCGAGTCAGCCATCATATAGATGCTGTTGAATGACTCTTGTTGCTCTTCCGCACCTTCACGGTTAATTACCGTTTCAGATGAAAGGTTGTCCATCATCGCTTTCGCTACGCGATCGTTGGTCGATGCCCAAATATCGATCACTTTGTTGTAGCGCTCACCCGCAGTTACAAGACCAGATTGGAACTGTTCTTGAATTTCGCGAACTTCTTCTTCCGCTGATTCGATTTCGTCGTACTTCGCTTGAGGTACAACCATGTCATCGATACCAACTGATACACCAGAAAGTGCAGCGTATGCAAAACCTGCGTACATCACTTGGTCAGCAAAGATTACTGTATCTTTCAGACCCAGCTTACGGTAAGCCTCGTTAAGTAGGTTAGAGATTTGCTTCTTACCTAGCTTTTGGTTTACCAAGCTGTATGGAAGACCTGCAGGAACGATTTGCCACAGCATTGCACGACCGATAGTCGTATCGACCATCTTCGTTTCTGTTGTGCTGTTGCCATCTTCGTCCACTACCGTTTCAGTGATACGTACTTTAACGCGAGCGTGTAGCTCTGCGCTCTTAGTACGGTATGCCTTCTCAGCCTCTTCAGGGCCAGCAAGGTACATACCTTCACCTTTCACGTTGATCTTTTCACGAGTCATGTAGTAAAGACCCAATACAACGTCCTGAGAAGGTACGATGATCGGATCACCCGACGCTGGCGACAGAATGTTGTTTGTCGACATCATCAGTGTACGAGCTTCAAGCTGTGCTTCTAGAGTTAGAGGCACGTGAACCGCCATTTGGTCACCATCGAAGTCCGCGTTATACGCCGCACACACTAGTGGGTGTAGCTGAATCGCTTTACCTTCGATTAGTACTGGCTCGAACGCCTGGATACCAAGACGGTGAAGTGTTGGTGCACGGTTCAATAGTACTGGGTGCTCGCGGATTACTTCGTCTAGGATATCCCAAACGATCGCTTCTTCGCGCTCTACCATCTTCTTAGCTGCTTTGATTGTCGTCGCCATGCCACGAGTTTCTAGCTTGCTGTAGATAAATGGTTTGAATAGCTCTAGTGCCATCTTCTTAGGAAGACCACACTGGTGTAGACGAAGGTATGGACCTACTGTGATTACAGAACGGCCAGAGTAGTCTACACGCTTACCAAGTAGGTTCTGACGGAAACGACCTTGTTTACCCTTGATCATATCAGCAAGAGATTTCAGAGGACGCTTGTTCGAACCTGTAATTGCACGACCGCGACGACCGTTATCTAGAAGGGCATCAACAGACTCTTGCAACATACGCTTTTCGTTACGTACGATGATGTCTGGAGCCGCTAGCTCTAGAAGACGCTTCAAACGGTTGTTACGGTTGATTACGCGACGGTATAGATCGTTCAGATCAGACGTTGCAAAACGACCGCCATCTAGTGGTACTAGAGGACGTAGATCTGGCGGAAGAACCGGAAGCACAGTTAGGATCATCCACTCAGGGTTGTTACCTGATGCAATGAACGCTTCAACTAGCTTCAGACGCTTAGTGATCTTCTTACGCTTAGTTTCTGAGTTAGTAGACTCAAGTTCTTCGCGCATCATCTCTGCTTCAGCGTGCATGTCCATAGTGGCAAGCAGATCTTTGATCGCTTCTGCACCCATCTTAGCAGTGAATTCGTCACCCCATTCTTCTAGACGATCAAGATACTCTTCTTCAGTTAGCATCTGACCTTTTTCTAGATCCGTCATACCTGGTTCAGTTACTACGTACATTTCGAAGTAAAGAACACGCTCGATATCACGTAGCGGGATGTCCATTAGCAAACCGATACGAGATGGTAGCGATTTTAGGAACCAGATGTGAGCGACAGGAGACGCAAGCTCGATGTGGCCCATACGGTCACGACGAACTTTAGTTTGCGTTACTTCAACGCCACACTTCTCACAGATAACACCACGGTGTTTCAGACGCTTGTATTTGCCACAAAGACATTCGTAGTCTTTAACTGGACCAAAAATACGCGCACAGAACAGACCATCGCGCTCAGGTTTGAACGTACGATAGTTGATCGTCTCAGGTTTTTTAACTTCACCAAAAGACCATGAACGAATCATGTCTGGTGAAGATAGACCGATTTTGATTGCATCAAATTCTTCGGTCTTATGCTGTGCTTTTAGAAAGTTTAATAAGTCTTTCACAATCAGCTCCTGTAAGGAGTTTAAAAAGGTGCTCGCTTGGTCAGCAAACCTGCGCGAGCCCCTTTTCTACCAGATAATCCTGATGGATTATTCGTCTTCTAGCTCGATGTTGATACCTAGCGAGCGGATCTCTTTCAACAGTACGTTGAACGATTCTGGCATGCCAGGTTCCATGCTGTGGTTACCATCGACGATGTTCTTATACATCTTCGTACGGCCGTTAACGTCATCAGACTTAACCGTTAGCATTTCTTGAAGCGTATATGCTGCACCGTATGCTTCTAGTGCCCATACTTCCATCTCACCGAAACGCTGACCACCGAACTGAGCTTTACCACCAAGTGGTTGCTGAGTTACTAGGCTGTACGAACCAGTTGAACGAGCGTGCATCTTGTCATCAACAAGGTGGTTCAGTTTCAGCATGTACATGTAACCTACAGTTACAGGACGCTCAAACGCATCACCAGTACGACCGTCAAACAGAGTTAGCTGACCAGATTCTGGTAGGTCACCCAGTTTTAGAAGTTCTTTAATAGACTTCTCAGACGCACCGTCAAAGACAGGTGTAGCAATCGGTAGACCGCCACGTAGGTTCTTAACCAAAGTACGTACTTCGTCATCAGACAGTGATGCAATATCAACGTTCTGACGAGTACCACCTAGATCGTAAACCTTCTGCAGGAATTCGCGGAATTTCGCTAGCTCTTGCTGCTCTTTAACCATCTGGTTGATCTTGTCACCGATACCTTTCGCTGCCAGACCTAAGTGAACCTCAAGGATCTGACCGATGTTCATACGCGAAGGTACACCCAGTGGGTTAAGTACGATGTCGACAGGTTGACCCTTCTCATCGTAAGGCATGTCTTCAACAGGGTTGATCTTAGAGATAACACCCTTGTTACCGTGACGACCCGCCATCTTATCACCAGGCTGGATACGACGTTTAACCGCTAGGTAAACTTTAACAATCTTAAGAACGCCAGGCGCTAGGTCATCACCTTGAGTGATCTTACGACGCTTAGTTTCAAACTTCTTATCAAAGTCTGCACGTAGCTCGTCGTACTGCTCTGCAAGTTGCTCAAGCTGAGATTGCAATGCATCGTCTTCTAGCGTTAGTTCTAGCCACTTCTTACGATCGATAGTATCTAGTTTAGCGTCAGAGTAACCACCTTGAAGTAATACAGCTTTCACACGGTTTAGAAGGCCACCCTCAAGAATCTGGAATTCTTCAGTTAGGTCTTTCTTCGCTTCTTTCAGCTGCATTTGCTCGATTTCTAGAGCACGCTTGTCTTTCTCTACACCATCGCGAGTGAAGACTTGAACGTCAATGATGGTACCTGAAACAGAGTTAGGTACACGTAGTGAAGTATCTTTAACGTCAGATGCTTTTTCACCGAAGATCGCGCGTAGTAGCTTCTCTTCAGGAGTTAGCTGAGTTTCACCTTTAGGCGTTACTTTACCAACTAGGATGTCGCCACCCTTAACTTCAGCACCGATGTAAACGATACCTGACTCGTCTAGTTTAGACAGAGCAGACTCACCTACGTTTGGAATATCCGCTGTGATCTCTTCAGAACCCAGCTTAGTATCACGTGCCACACAAGAAAGCTCTTGGATGTGGATAGTCGTGAAGCGGTCTTCTTGAACTACGCGCTCAGATACTAAGATCGAGTCTTCGAAGTTGTAACCGTTCCAAGGCATGAACGCGATACGCATGTTTTGACCAAGCGCTAGTTCACCAAGGTCTGTTGAAGGACCATCAGCAAGAACGTCACCACGTGCTACTGGTTCACCAGGTAGTACAGTTGGGCGCTGGTTAATACAAGTGTTCTGGTTAGAACGCGTGTACTTAGTTAGGTTGTAGATGTCGATACCTGCTTCGCCAGGGATCAGCTCGTCTTCGTTAACTTTGATAACGATACGAGAAGCATCTACAGACTGAACTGTACCACCACGTTTAGCTACTGCTGTAACACCAGAGTCAACCGCTACATTGCGCTCGATACCAGTACCAACTAGAGGCTTGTCAGCCTTAAGTGTTGGAACAGCCTGACGTTGCATGTTCGCACCCATCAATGCACGGTTCGCATCATCGTGTTCTAGGAACGGGATAAGCGATGCAGCGATAGATACTACTTGGTTTGTCGCAACGTCCATGTAGTTAACATGGTCGCGTGGGTGAAGACCAGATTCACCTTTTTGACGTGCAGTGATTAGCTCGTCAGCAAAAGTACCTTCTTCAGTTAGCGCAGCGTTAGCCTGTGCGATAACGAATTGGCCCTCTTCGATTGCTGATAGGTAATCAACTTCGTCAGTTACTACACCATCTACAACGCGACGGTATGGCGTCTCTAGGAAGCCGTACTCGTTACAACGCGCAAACGCAGATAGAGAGTTAATTAGACCGATGTTCGGACCTTCAGGTGTTTCGATAGGACATAGACGACCGTAGTGAGTTACGTGTACGTCACGTACTTCGAAGCCAGCACGCTCACGAGTAAGACCACCAGGACCCAATGCAGAAATACGACGTTTGTGCGTTACTTCTGAAAGCGGGTTGTTCTGGTCCATAAACTGAGAAAGCTGTGAAGAACCGAAGAATTCTTTAACTGCCGCAGAAATAGGCTTAGCGTTGATTAGGTCTTGAGGCATGATTGCATCAAGGTCACCTAGGCTCAAACGCTCTTTTACTGCACGTTCAACACGTACAAGACCAACACGGAATTGGTTCTCAGCCATTTCACCTACAGAACGGATACGACGGTTACCTAGGTGGTCGATATCATCAACTTCACCAATCCCGTTACGGATCGCGATAAGCTTCTTCATCACTTCGATGATGTCTTGCTCATCAAGCGTACCCTGCTCTAGGCCATCTTCACGACCGATAGAGCTGTTAAACTTCATACGACCAACAGTCGATAGATCATAACGCTCTTCAGAGAAGAATAGGCTTTCGAATAGTGCTTCTGCAGCTTCTTTTGTTGGCGGCTCACCAGGGCGCATCATGCGGTAGATTTCTACCAACGCAGAGATGCGGTCTACCGTGCTGTCGACACGTAGTGTGTCAGACATGAACGGACCGTGATCTAGATCGTTCGTAAATAGAACTTCTAGTTTCTTAACGCCTGCCTGAGATAGGTTCGCTAATGCTTCTAGGCTGATCTCTTGGTTTGCACCAACGATGATCTCACCTGTCGCTTCATTGATGTAGTCTTTAGAAGCTACTTTACCTACGATGTACTCGACAGGTACTTCAATGAACTCAACGCCATCTTTTTCAAGTTGACGGATGTGACGAGCAGTAACACGACGACCAGTCTCAACATAAGTCTTGCCATTGGCTTCGATATCGAATGAAGCAGTCTCACCACGTAGACGCTCAGGTACCAACTCCATAAGTAGAGTTTGGTCTTTCACTTCGAAGTTTACTTTTTCGAAGAAGATATCGAGGATTTCTTCCGACGTCTTACCTAGTGCACGAAGAATGATCGATGCTGGTAGTTTACGACGACGGTCAATACGTACGTATAGGTTATCTTTCGGGTCAAACTCGAAGTCGAGCCATGAACCACGGTAAGGAATAACACGTGCGTTATAAAGAACTTTACCTGAAGAGTGAGTCTTACCCTTATCGCTGTCGAAGAACACGCCTGGGCTTCGGTGCAGCTGGGATACGATAACCCTCTCGGTACCATTGATAACGAAGGTACCATTGTCAGTCATAAGCGGAATTTCGCCCATGTAGACTTCTTGTTCTTTAATGTCTTTTACAGTACCTGCCGGTGCGTCTCTATCAAAGATAACTAAGCGCAGTTTTACGCGTAGTGGTTTTGAATAGGTAACGCCACGAATTTGACATTCTTTAACGTCAAATACTGGCTCACCAAGACGGTAGCTAACGTATTGCAGCTCAGAATTGCCGTTATAGCTCTGAATCGGAAATACAGAACGAAAAGCAGCTTCAAGTCCATATTGTCCTTCAGGATCCTGTTCGATAAATTTGTCGAACGAATCGAGCTGGATCGATAGCAGGTATGGAATGTCCAAAACTTGTGGACGAGTACCAAAGTCCTTACGGATGCGCTTTTTCTCGGTATAAGAGTAAACCATGGGGTTCCTCAGCTCGCTGATAAGTGACCCAAACTGCCCGTCCATCCTAGTTACTTAAGGTGGAGTATGGGGCAGTGACTAACAACTGTTTACTGTAGTGACGTTAACTCAAGCGTCGAGCAACGTTTTTTGCATGGTACGTAGATGCTTAAACAGCAGGAAAATTCATCTACGCCCTACAGCGCAAAAAGGCCGGTGGTCAATAAACCACCAGCCATTAGCCTGTTAGGCTAAGAAATTAAGTAATAATTACTTAACTTCAACAGAAGCACCAGCTTCTTCTAGCTGAGCTTTAAGAGCTTCAGCTTCAGCTTTGTCAACGCCTTCTTTTAGAGGTGCTGGAGCTGAGTCTACAAGACCTTTAGCTTCTTTAAGGCCTAGACCTGTTGCGCCACGTACCGCTTTGATAACAGCAACTTTGTTACCGCCAGCAGCAGTTAGGATTACGTCGAATTCAGTTTGCTCAGCAGCAGCTTCGCCACCAGCAGCACCGCCAGCTACAACAGCAGCTGCAGCAGATACGCCGAATTTCTCTTCCATAGCTTCGATAAGCTCAACAACTTGCATTACAGACATTTCTGCAACTGCGTCTAGGATTTGCTCGTTAGTAATAGACATAACAATTCTCTTTTAAGTCAACAATAAGTTTATTTTGCAACCAGTAAAAAGCAAGCTGATTAAGCAGCTTCTTCTTGCTTCTGGTCGCGTAGTGCAGCGATAGTACGTACCAGCTTGCCTGCAGAAGCTTCTTTCATGCACATCATTAGGCGTGCAATTGCTTCGTCGTAAGTTGGTAGTGTCGCTAGTACTTCAGCATCAGTAACCGCGCCTTCAAATGCAGCAGCTTTGATCTCGAATTCTTTGTTCTCTTTAGCGAAGTCTTTGAAAAGACGCGCTGCAGCACCTGGGTGCTCGTTAGAGAATGCAAGTAGAGTTGGACCAGTGAAAGTGTCAGTTAGACACTCATACTCAGTACCTTCTACTGCACGGCGTGCTAGAGTGTTACGAACAACTCTCATGTAAACACCCGCTTCACGCGCTTGTTTACGTAGAGAAGTCATCGCGCCTACTTCAACGCCACGAGAGTCAGCTACAACTGCAGAAAGTGCACCACTGGCTGCTTCGTTGACTTCAGCAACAATTGCTTTTTTGTCTTGAAGGTTTAAAGCCATCTTGGATTTACTCCTGGTTGTTTTTACACCACCCGAAATCTTCACGATTTTGGGAGTTCATACGGTGCTTTTTCCAGAAGAAAGATAAACGTTAAGTTCAACTTCCTTTCAGTCTGGCACCATCTACGTAGGTATGATTAAGTTCTTTTCAGAACGCCTACGGTCTTGGACGGAGGCTAAATTCCCTAAGGAGTTTCAGCCCCAACCACAAATTTGATAGGCGCAAAATTATACATAATTTCTGCGCCTATGCAAGCAATTAAGCTTGAGTGTTTAGTGTAGATTGATCTACAGAAACACCAGCACCCATAGTAGTAGAGATGCTTACTTTCTTCAGGAAAGTACCTTTCGCTGAAGACGGCTTCGCTTTCTTAAGCGCAACTAGTAGAGCTTCTAGGTTCTCTTGTAGTTGGTTCGCTTCGAAGTTCACTTTACCGATTGTAGTGTGAATGATGCCGTTTTTGTCGTTACGGTAACGAACCTGACCAGCTTTAGCGTTCTTAACAGCTTCAGCAACGTTAGGAGTTACGGTACCAACTTTAGGGTTTGGCATAAGACCGCGAGGACCTAGGATAGTACCTAGTTGACCAACAACACGCATTGCATCTGGAGAAGCAACAACTACGTCGAAGTTCATTTCGCCTTTCTTAACTTGCTCAGCAAGATCTTCCATACCAACGATGTCTGCGCCAGCTTCTTTAGCTGCTTCAGCGTTTGCACCTTGAGTGAACACTGCAACGCGGATTTCGCGGCCAGTACCGTGAGGTAGTACAGTTGCACCACGTACGTTCTGGTCAGATTTACGAGCATCGATGCCTAGGTTAACAGCAACGTCTACAGACTCAACGAATTTAGCAGTTGCTAGTTCTTTAAGAAGAGCTACAGCTTCGTTGATTTCGTATTCTTTAGTTACTTCAACTTTTTCGCGGATAACGCGCATACGCTTAGTAAGTTTTGCCATGATCTTAACCCTCTACCACTAGGCCCATTGAACGAGCAGTACCCGCAATAGAACGCTTCATCGCTTCAATGTCAGCACCAGTCATATCAGCAGCTTTAGTTTCTGCGATTTCTTGGATTTGAGCGTCAGTCACTGTACCCACTTTTTCAGTGTTAGGACGACCTGAACCAGACTTAACGCCAGCAGCTTTCTTAAGAAGAACAGCAGCAGGTGGAGTCTTAGTTACGAACGTGAAAGAACGGTCGTTGTAAACAGTGATAACTACTGGAGTCGGTAGACCTTTCTCAATAGATTCTGTTTTTGCGTTGAACGCTTTACAGAATTCCATGATGTTCACACCGTGTTGACCTAGAGCAGGACCAACCGGTGGACTTGGGTTTGCCATACCAGCTGCAACTTGCAGTTTGATATAAGCTTCAACTTTCTTAGCCATGATATTTCCTAGTTTTGGGTTCAAACGCTATCCGAGTGGAAAGCTCCCCGTGTTTTGATAAAACTTTCTACAGCCAGTGCTGTAAAAAGGCGCGAAATTATAAGCATAATTCGCGCCCTATTCAACCCTAAAAAGGTGATTTTTTATACTCTTTAAAATCGAGTATTAGTCAAGCTTATCCACTTGACCGAATTCAAGCTCAACTGGTGTTGCACGACCAAAGATCGATACAGACACTTTTACGCGGCTCTTATCGTAATCCACTTCTTCAACAGTACCGTTGAAGTCAGCAAATGGACCTTCATTGACACGTACCACTTCACCCGCTTCGAACATTGTTCTTGGACGAGGAGCTTCACTAGCCTTCTCTAGACGATTTAGGATAGCGTCAGCTTCTTTATCAGTGATAGGTGCAGGACGGTCAGAGGTACCACCAATGAAGCCCATGACACGTGGCACACTGCGTACTAAGTGCCAAGACTCATCGTTCATGATCATCTGAACAAGAACGTAGCCTGGGAAGAACTTACGCTCGCTTTTACGGCGTTGGCCTGCGCGCATTTCCACAACTTCTTCAGTCGGTACTAGCACTTCGCCAAAGTACTCTTCCATTGCGTGCATTTTAATATGTTCGCGAAGAGACTGAGCCACACGTCCTTCAAAACCAGAAAAGGCTTGAACTACGTACCAGCGTTTTTTCGGAGCTTCACTCATGAATTAACACCCTCTATAACCCGGTTATGAATGCAACAAGACGAACCATAATGCCGTCGATACCCCATAACGCAAGCGCCATTACAATACTTACTGCAAGGACAATCAGCGTAGTTTGCATTGTTTCTTGGCGTGTAGGCCAAACTACTTTGCGAACTTCTACGCGAGCTTCACGTGCGAACGTGATCGCTGCCTTACCTTTTGTTGTTGTAGCTGCTACACCAAGTGCCGCAGCAATCAATACAACTACACCTGCAGCGCGAAGAACTACAGAAAGTTCTCCATACAGGTAATTACCCACAACAGCGGCGGCTAGCAGAGCAAAAGCGACAATCCACTTCATTACATCTGCTGCATTTGAGCTATCAGGAGTTTCAGCGTTTGCTTTCATAAAACCAACCTGTGACAAGTCTAACTAGACGACAACAACCCCGCTGCTGCAGGGCTTATTCCTTTAATGTTGATTAAATTTGAGTCAAACCAACATTTTAGCCAAAGGCTCAGGTAGAAATTACTTTCCAACTCAACCCTTAAAATCCTTTCTAAATTCATACAATGAGCAGTCACTGAATGAATTTTGCGCCTCTATATATAGTAGCGCAGAAAAAGGGCATCAAATGATGCCCTTTTTAGCATTGCTTAGTCAAATCTTATTCAAAGATTTTCCCAGAGCTTGCGACAATTCGAAGAATTAGTCGAAGATCTTAGCAACAACACCAGCACCTACTGTACGGCCACCTTCACGGATAGCGAAACGTAGACCTTCGTCCATTGCGATTGGAGCGATTA
>NZ_JAKGTN010000041.1:0-17711 GCF_021568915.1 Vibrio sp. McD22-P3 | reverse complement strand
CCAAAGAACTTCAGCGATATCAGCCATACCCATTGGCGCACCTGGGTGACCTGAGTTAGCTTGTTGAACACCATCCATGCTTAGCGCGCGGATTGCATTAGCGAGTTGTTTACGAGAAGACATGTAGGCTCCTGAGTGCATTAAGCGAATTCCAAGTTTTTCATAAGCTGAACGAATAATCAGCGGCGCTATTGTCGCAAAGCCCCATACTCTCTGCAAACGTTTTACCGTCATTTTTTGGCTTTTTGCCGCGATAATGTCGTACTAAAGCGCGTTTCTTTGACCAAAATGGGCAAACGATTGGCTATAACTTAAAAGCAAAAATCGCTTGCTAATCGCACATTGATGAATAGAATAGACGTCTAGATGTAGATACACCTACAATATATCATTGAATTTTCTATAAGTGAGTACGATATGCTCGCTTTAAAATGTAATTGGAGCTCTCATGGCTAAGCACCTATTTACTTCTGAATCTGTATCAGAAGGCCATCCAGATAAAATCGCTGACCAAATTTCTGATGCGGTACTTGATGCAATCCTAGAACAAGACCCAAAAGCACGTGTTGCTTGTGAAACGTACGTTAAGACTGGCATGGTGATGGTAGGTGGTGAGATCACTACTTCAGCATGGGTTGATATCGAAGAATTGACTCGTGAAACTGTTCGTGAGATCGGTTACGTTCATTCAGATATGGGCTTTGACGCTGATTCTTGTGCGGTACTAAACACTATCGGTAAACAGTCTCCAGACATCAACCAAGGCGTTGATAAAGCAGATCCTAAAGAGCAAGGCGCTGGTGACCAAGGCATCATGTTCGGTTATGCAACTAACGAAACTGACATCCTAATGCCAGCTCCTATTACTTACTCTCACCGTCTTGTTCAAAAACAAGCGGAAGTGCGTAAGAACGGTACTCTACCTTGGTTGCGCCCAGACGCTAAATCTCAGGTAACGTTCCAGTACGATCAAGGTAAGATCGTTGGTATCGATGCCGTTGTTCTTTCAACTCAGCACTGTGATTCAATTTCTACACCAGACCTACGCGAAGCAGTGATGGAAGAGATCATCAAACCAGTACTACCATCAGAGTGGATCAACAAAGAAACTAACTTCTTCATCAACCCAACCGGTCGTTTCGTAATCGGTGGTCCAATGGGTGACTGTGGTCTAACAGGTCGTAAGATCATCGTTGATACATACGGCGGCGCTGCTCGTCACGGTGGTGGTGCATTCTCTGGTAAAGATCCATCAAAAGTAGACCGTTCTGCAGCATATGCAGCACGTTATGTAGCGAAAAACATTGTTGCTGCTGGCATGGCAGATCGCTGTGAAATCCAACTTTCTTACGCTATCGGTGTTGCTGATCCAACCTCTATCATGGTGGAAACATTCGGTACTGAAAAAGTATCTCACGACATCATCGTCGAAGCAGTACGTCAAAACTTCGACCTGCGTCCATACGGTCTACAAGAGATGCTAAACCTTCTTCAGCCAATCTATAAGAAGACAGCAGCATACGGTCACTTCGGTCGTGAAGAGTTCCCATGGGAAGCGACAGACAAAGCAGTAATCCTACGCGACTTCGCTGGTTTATAATCTGCCAACTCTGAACTAATACTCTAAAAAGCCTTCAAAATATTTTTTGAAGGCTTTTTTGTTTTTATTACTAACCATTTCAAACACTTTGTTGCATTATTGTTAAAAATGAACTTTGCGGCACGTAATTTATACCCTTCTGAAAATTGTGTTTTCTCGCAACTCGGTTAATAGTTAATCAAAAGTGCCCTTGCAAACAGACCTTTTGGGGTCTGAGTTTCGTACTGTAAATAGAGCACTTATAAGGGGAAGACGCTAAACAACGACACTTTGCTATAACTGTTCGTGCTGAATAACCAGCATCGTTAGCGCCATCCCTGAGAAACGTAGGCCAGTTTGTCAAATCAGGGAGGACATATGCCTCGAACTGTAAATACCGACGACTTCCACAAGAAACACGAAGTCAGGGATCAAGATTACGCTAAAACTATTCCTTGCAATCAACTGAGTGTATCAGCGCCATTTCACTGGCTAGCGCTTGGTTTGCATGACCTAATTCGAATGCCAATTATCAGCGCGTTTTATGGCTTATGCTTTACGGCTGCCGCTGTCGCGATTGTGCTATTAGTACAATGGCAAGGAACTCATCTAGTCATCATGCCGAGTTTGGTGGTTTATATGCTCATCGGGCCATTTTTGGCACTTGGGTTGTATGACGCAGCATGGGAAAGAGAAAAAGGACACAAACCCAGTCTGTTCCACTCCATGAAAGCCATCGGTAGAAATTCCACCTCACAGTGGGCATTTGCCGTTTTACTCGCTGTAGCGATGATTTTCTGGATGAGAATCGCAGCCTTGTTGCACGCTCTCTACCCTTCTGTTCAAGGCGCACCCTTGACAGATTTTGCACCATTTTTGATTACGGGTAGTGTTATTGGAGCTGTGATTGCTTCGATTATCTTCAGCATTTCAGCGTTCTCGATTCCACTCATGATGGAGAGACGCGTCGATGTGATGACCGCCGTGTTTACTAGCTTCAATGCGGTCAAATCGAATATTCCAGCCATGATTGTATGGGCTTTAGTAATCTGTGGCGGTATCTTGGTTGGCTTCGCTACCTATGGCATTGGAATGATCATTACTATGCCAATTCTAGGCTATGGTACATGGCACGCCTATCACGAAACCATTAAGAAAAAACATCATCCTTAAGCCAACGAGCAATATATTGCAAACATAACCAATGTCTCTAGAATAACGCCCTCATTTGGGCGTTATTTTTTGATTGAGTTAAATGAAATCATCTCCATCCGAAGAACTGCACTACCTCGCAGTAAAAAAACTAGCACAATGTATCGAAAAGGCTCGTCACTACTTTGAGCGAGACTTTCGCATGCCCGCGCTCAACTACCAACTTCGTGGCAAAGCGGCGGGAAAAGCCTACTTGCAAGCGTGGGAGATACGTTTAAATCCAGTCTTGTTTGCCGAGAACCAACAAGCTTTTATCAACGAAGTGATTCCACATGAAGTCGCTCACCTCATTACGTTTGCTTGCTTTGGTCGAGTGCGCCCACATGGAGCGGAGTGGCAAATGGTTATGAGCCAAGTCTTTTCGTTAACACCCAAGACCACACATTCTATGAATGTTCAATCCGTTCAAGGTCGTACCTTCGAATACCGCTGTCAGTGCGACACTTTCCCCGTCTCCATAAGAAGACACAACAAAGTGATGCGTCAGCAGGCCAGTTATCGTTGCCGAAAATGTGGCAGCCAAATTGAATTCACGGGCAAACAACTCAGTTAAATTGAGGATCTTTGCCGAGTAATCTACATATCTATCGGTAGATTGGGCACTTTTTGCGAGTTAAACTAGGTTATCTCAACCTTTTTAAAGACTTGCAATGAATCGTTATTTATCTTTTATCTTGGCGCTATTCATCGGTTTAACCTCATTCTCGGTGCTTAGTGCCCCACCTAGTAGCTTTAGCAAAGCGAAGAAAGAAGCCGTCAAAATCTATGCGGATCACCCTATCAGTTTTTACTGTGGGTGTGATATTCAATGGCAAGGAAAAAAAGGCGTTCCAGACCTGTCATCTTGTGGTTATCAAGTCCGCAAACAGCAGAAACGTGCAAGTCGTATTGAATGGGAACATGTCGTACCCGCATGGCAATTTGGCCACCAGCGTCAATGCTGGCAAGAAGGTGGCCGGAAGAACTGCACTCGAAACGATAAAGCGTTCAAATTAATGGAGGCGGATTTACACAATCTCACACCAGCTATCGGTGAAGTCAATGGCGACCGCTCCAATTACAACTTCTCTCAGTGGAATGGTATTGATGGCGTCAGCTATGGCCGCTGCGAGATGCAAGTTAACTTCAAACAACGCAAAGTCATGCCACCAGACCGAGCTAAAGGTTCCATCGCCCGTACCTACTTATATATGAGTAAAGAGTACGGGTTTAAGCTGTCCAAACAACAAACACAGTTAATGCAAGCTTGGAATAAAACTTACCCTGTCGACACTTGGGAGTGCACTCGCAATGAACGCATCAAGCGCATTCAAGGCAACGATAACCCATTTGTGGCAGAAGCCTGTAAAAATCCTAGCTAAATCGAGACGCCAGCCCTTGTAATTTTGAGGTCGGGCATCCATCTTATACCTCTATACAGTTTTGTTCTTTGGAAGTTTTTATGCGTATACCTCGTATCTATCACCCTGAACCAATCCACGCTTTAGGGACTCTTGCACTAAGTGAAGATGCCGCTGGCCATGTGGGCCGCGTATTGCGCATGAAAGAAGGTCAAGAAGTGTTGTTGTTTGATGGCTCGGGCCATGAATTTCCAGCCACTATTACTCAGATTGGTAAAAAGAATGTGGATGTCGACATACAAGAAAAAGTGTCGACCAGCATAGAATCGCCTTTAGATCTGCATTTAGGTCAGGTCATTTCTCGTGGTGACAAAATGGAGTTCACTATTCAAAAGTCGGTTGAGTTAGGCGTCAATACCATCACCCCGCTTATCTCAGAGCGCTGCGGCGTTAAGCTCGATGCTAAACGCTTTGAAAAGAAACTGCAGCAATGGCAGAAAATTGCTATCAGTGCTTGCGAACAATGCGGGCGTAACACCATTCCTGAAATTCGACCGATTATGTCGTTAGAGCAATGGTGTGCAGAGCCATCGGAAGCCCTTAAGCTAAACCTACATCCAAGAGCGAAATATTCAATCAATACCTTGCCAGAACCTGTAACTAAGGTTCGCTTGCTTATAGGCCCTGAAGGAGGTCTATCGGCGCAAGAAATTGAAATGACAGAACAATATCAATTCGAAGAAACCCTGCTTGGTCCTCGTGTTTTGCGAACAGAAACGGCGGCATTAACGGCCATCACTGCACTGCAAGTACGCTTTGGCGATTTAGGTTAACGGGAGAAAAATAATGCTCAAACTCGGTATCGTGATGGATCCAATTTCATCCATCAACATTAAAAAAGATTCTAGTTTCGCAATGATGTTGGAAGCCCAACGTCGTGGTTATGAAATCCATTATATGGAAATGAACGATCTGCATTTAGATCAAGGCACAGCTGTTGCCGATACCAAGATTGTCACGCTGAAAGAAGACCCAACTGGTTGGTATGAATTCACTTCTGAGCAAACTATTGAGCTGTCAGAACTTGATGCCGTATTGATGCGCAAGGATCCACCATTTGATACTGAATATATTTACGCCACATATATCCTTGAGCGCGCAGAAGAGAAAGGCACATTAATCGTTAACAAGCCACAAAGTCTACGTGACTGCAACGAAAAGCTGTTCACAGCTTGGTTCCCGGAGCTTACTCCAACGACGATTGTGACTCGCAAAGCCGAGAAGATTAAGCAGTTCCGTGACCAGCATGGTGACGTTATTCTTAAGCCACTAGATGGTATGGGCGGTGCCTCCATTTTCCGCGTTAAGCAAGATGACCCTAACGTGTCCGTTATTATTGAAACGTTGACTAATCACGGTCAAAATTACGCAATGGCACAGACTTTTGTTCCTGACATCAGCAATGGTGACAAGCGCATCCTCGTCGTTGACGGAGAGCCTATGCCATATTGCTTAGCTCGTATTCCAGCGAAAGGTGAAACACGTGGTAACCTGGCTGCAGGTGGCCGTGGTGAAGCTCGTCCCTTAAGTGAGACAGATAAGCAAATAGCCGAAGCCGTTGCTCCAACTTTAAAAGAGAAAGGCCTAATATTTGTAGGTCTGGATGTGATTGGCGACAAACTAACTGAAATCAATGTCACCAGCCCAACTTGCATTCGTGAGATTGAGGCCGCCTTTGACATCTCTATTACTGGCAAGCTGATGGATGCAATCGAGCGCCGTTTAGGGAAGTAACCGTGGGAGAGGCCATGATGAACCTAGCCAACCATTTTCTTGTTGCTATGCCGGGGATGCAAGACCCCTACTTTCAGCGCAGCGTCATTTATGTGTGTGAACATAATGAAGAAGGCGCAATGGGGATTATGATCAATACCCCTATTGATGTCACCGTTGCCAACATGCTCAAGCAAGTGCAGGTCGAGTTACCCATTGCCTCTCAAACCACTCACAGCAAGAGCCTCGATGAGCCGGTGCTAAATGGAGGCCCAGTGTCTGAAGATCGAGGTTTTATCCTCCATAAACCCAAAGATAAATATCAATCAAGCATACAGATCACGGACAAGGTTTCTGTCACGACCTCAAAAGATATTCTGGCGGTACTCGGTACTGATGCTCAGCCTGATAACTATCTGGTGGCTCTCGGCTACTCTGGATGGAGTGCCGGCCAACTTGAATCTGAGTTGGCTGAAAACTCTTGGTTAACCATTGAAGCTGATCCTAGCATCATTTTTGATACTCCAGTCGAAGAAAGATGGAGTACCGCCGTTGCTATGCTTGGCATTGATATTGCCCAGTTATCCACGCAAGTCGGGCATGCCTAACCTCCCGAATCGTTTACTGTACGACGTAAGAGACAAAACACTATGACATCCAGAACCATTATCGCCTTCGATTATGGAACCAAGAGTATTGGTAGCGCCATTGGTCAAGAAGTCACTGGCACCGCAAGTCCACTGAAAGCCTTCAAAGCCAAAGACGGCATTCCAAACTGGGATGATATTGAGGCTATGTTCAAAGAGTGGCAACCAGATCTGATCGTTGTTGGATTACCGACGGATCTGCATGGCAAAGCACTAGAGGAAATTACCGCACGAGCGAAAAAGTTTGCTAATCGAGTTCATGGCCGATTTGGGCTTCAAGTAGAGTTGCACGATGAGCGTCTATCCACCGCGGAAGCGCGAGCAGAATTATTTGAGATGGGCGGTTATAAAGCTCTATCGAAGGGCAATGTCGACTGTCAGTCAGCGGTAGTGATTTTAGAAAGCTGGTTTGAAGCGCAATGGGCTTAAGTTCAGTAACAAAAAAGGATGACCAATGAGTCATCCTTTTTAATCGATTATGTCTACTCAACCTACTAAGGTCATTAATTAAACACGTAATTAATCGACTTTCAATTCTTGAAGCATTGACTCTGGCAGAGCCAGTTCGTCGTTTTTGTTTACTTGAATACCCGCAGCAATAATCGCTTCCGCAATCGCTTTTGCCTCTTCTAAAGAGTGCATAGCCGCCGTACCACACTGATACTCATTTAGCTCAGGAATCTTGTTCTGGCTTTCTACTTTCAGAACGTCTTGCATCGCGCTTAACCAAGCGTCAGCTACTTGTTGCTCTGAAGGTGTACCGATTAAGCTCATGTAGAAACCTGTACGGCAGCCCATTGGAGAAATATCGATGATCTCAACAGCATCACCATTTAGGTGTGCACGCATAAAGCCAGCGTATAGGTGCTCAAGCGTGTGGATGCCTTTCTCAGAAAGGATATCTTTGTTTGGTGCCGTGAAACGTAGGTCAAACACCGTGATGGTGTCGCCTTTTGGGGTTTGCATTGTTTTCGCTACACGTACGGCTGGTGCGTGCATCTTTGTGTGGTCTACCGTGAAGCTATCCAGTAGTGGCATGATTGATTCTCCTTAGCGTTACTCACCGCAAAAGCCGTGAGTAAGTGATTAGTGGCTCGATTGTAAGGGGCTACACCAAGAGGTGCAACCTCGCTTACTTGTTAATCGCCTGCATACGTTCTGGGGTGAGATACGCAAAATAGTTCGTTAAGAAATCATCGAAACTTTCTTTGTCTGAAGCTTCAATCACTTTCTGAACTTCAACCGACCGAATCACTTCCGTTTCCATAAGATCAGACGAATAAGCATTATATTGATGATCTAAGTTCTTCTGGCGGTATTCTTTACCAAGCTCGCAACCCACTTTACCTAGACCACCTAATGCCTTTGTTTTCTCAAGTAAACGGCCAGAAATGGACAGTTCAGGGTCTGCGTTCCAAGCTTCCAGTGTGTCACACACTTTTTGATATTCGTTGCCACCGTGAGCAGCATCCATATGTTTAGCGATTTCTCGAAGGTCCACAAACACACGTTTTACCCATGATTGGCTATCAAGTACTTCACCGTCACAACCGATTTTCAGTTCAAGACCAACTTGTCGGCCTTCAACAATCACTTTGTTCCAGTTTTCACGCCAGCATTCAAGTTCACAATTGTCCATAGGCTCAGAGTCTTTCAAAACGCACCAGGTTAAGAAGAGATCTAAGAAACGAATCTGATCCGCAGTAATTCCAATTGGACTAAATGGATTCACATCTAAAGAGCGAACTTCAATGTACTCAACACCTGCACGTGATAGCGCTTCTGATGGTTTTTCACCGCTTTGAGCAACACGTTTAGGACGAATCGGAGCATACAGCTCATTCTCAATCTGCAACACATAGTCGTTAAGCTGGCGATACTCACCATCCACTTTTACGCCAATCTTGGCGAAATCTTCAGAAGGAGTGTGGATCGCTTGGTTTAGCCCTTCAAGGTACTGGTCAAGGCTGTTAAAACCAATCTTAAGTGCACTCTGAGCGCTATTGGTATAACCCAAATCACTCAGTCTCAGCGACGTTGCTTTTGGTAAATAGAGCGTGCCGCCCACTTTTTCAAATGGCAGTTTAGTCTCCTTTCCTTGCAGGAAAGACGCGCAAATGGCCGGTGACGCACCAAAGAAATAAGGAATTAACCAGCCAAAACGGTAATAGTTTCGGATAAGACCAAAGTAGGCTTCCGATTTCGCATCTTGGCGTGCTTTTTCGTCTTGCTCACCAAATAGCGCATCCCAGAATGACTCAGGAAATGAGAAGTTAAAATGCACGCCGGAAATGATCTGCATTAAGCTACCGTAGCGATGCTTTAGTCCTTGACGATAAAGTGTCTTCATACGTCCAGAGTTCGAGCTGCCATATTGAGCTAAGGCGATATCATCTTCACTGCCCACATAGCAAGGCATAGACAGTGGCCACAATTTCTCGTTGCCTAATTTCGTCTGAGTAAAATGATGGATATCAGATAACTGATTGATCAGCGTATCAACATCACGAGAAACTGGTGTAATAAACTCCAGTAGTGACTCGGAGAAATCCGTCGTAATGTATTCGTTCGTTAGGGCTGAGCCTAGCGCCTCTGGATGCGGCGTTGTCGCTAAGTGGCCATCGTCGGTATAACGCAACGATTCCCTTTCCACACCTCGTCCAAACTGTTTAAAAATGGTTTGGTCTTTAGCAACTTGATCCAGTCGCGCAGCAAATTTAGTCACAATGCGATTCGCTTATAGTTCGTTATTCCAATTGAAGACTGGGGACACCATACACGCTATCTTATTGAATAAACAAGAGCCGATGCCACCCATCCCTTCTATATGGTCACTCTATTGTGTGATTTCAAGTTCTTCAATTGGAATATTCAGTTTCTCAAGTTGCGGTTTTAGACTCTTCGCGTCTCCCACAACTATGATTTGGTATTGGTTTGGATCGAACCACTTTGCAGCCAGCTCATTAAGCACCGATTTGTCGACCGATTCTACAATGTCATTGCGCTGCTGGAGGTAATCCTTATCCAAACTATAGGTTAAAATTGACGACAACAAACTGGCTTTTTGACTTGGTGTTTCGTAAGTCAATGCATCTTGTTGTCCCACAGCAAGGCGCATAAACTCTAGTTCTTCATCGGTCATACCATTTTGGCTGTAGTCTTTTAACTCTTTAATGAGCTCTTCAATTGAAAGAATCGTCGCGTTAGCTCTCACTTGAGCACTAAAGACAATCGCTCCAATTTCACGATTACTCGCGAAATAACCACTCGCACCATAGGTGTAACCTTTGTCCTCTCGCAAATTCTGATTGATCCTGCTATTGAAGTTACCCGCCAAATTAAAGTTAGCCAGTCGACTCAAATACAGCTCGCCCGTTGCGTCAAACGGCAACCCTCGGCGCACCAAACGTACAATACTTTGTGGTGCAGCTGGCTTATCTACCAAGAAGATATGTTGACCAGTTAAAGGCGCTACTGCTTCCGGACGAATCAATGGCGCCGCTTCTCCACTCCAAGACAGCCAAAATGCCAATTGCTTCTTGATCTGTTTCTGGGAAATATCGCCAACCACCACTATTTGAGCCCCTTGTGGTGTGTAGTGCTTGCGATAGAAGCGCTTCACGTCATCAAGCGTAATTGAAGCAATCGACGCTTCAGTACCATCAGATGAGCGGCCAAATACAGAGTCTCCAAACAACACCTCTCTTGTCGCTTGTGATGCCATCCAGCTTGGTTTCTGATGTTGGTAAACCAAGCCTTCTAGCGTTTGTGCTTTCAAGCGGTCAAAGTCTTCCTGTTTCATGGCAGGGTGGAATAGCGCATCCTCGAGCAGCGCTAAGGTCTCTGGCAAGTTCTTCGCTAGAGCCGAGACCGACACGCGTGTGGTGTAAGCTCCTGCACTAAACCCAATTCGGCTACCTAATCGATCGAGCTCTGCTTGCAGTTCTTCCACGCTGCGTGTTGTGGTTCCTTCCTCCATCATGGAAGCTGTTAGCCCCGCTAAGCCTTCTTTTCCTTTCGCAACATAGCGATCGCCTGCAGGCAATTGGAAGTGAATCTCCACCGTTGGTGTTTCTCGTGTTTCTGTACCTAGTAACTCACTGCCATTATCAAACTGCAAGCTGTAAAGTGCTGGCATCTTAGCTTTAACCCCTTCCGCTACTTTAGGCATAACGCTGCGATCAAAGGTGTCAACAGGTCGTCGGAATACCAATTGCTCTTCCGTCACTTTGCTATATTTCGGTAATGTTCTAGGCGGAGTCACGAAGTTAGCAGGCTCTACCGCCATATCTTTACGGCCTTTAGGCACCACACTCAAGGTTACTTTATGCTTATCGTTGATGAAGGTGTCGTAAGCATTAGCCACATCCTGACGAGTAACCGCACGTATCTGCTTTAATTGCTGTTCTAAGCGATCTGGTTGACCAAAGAAGGTTTCGTTAGAGGCTAACTGTGAGACCTTACCTTTGACACTTTGCAGTGCGAAAACAGCGCCTGATTCAGAAAGGCCTGTGATCTGTTTCAGCCTCTCTTCACTGATACCTTGTTTTTCAAACTCATTTAACGTCGCTAACAACTCGTTGTATAGCGCTTTTAGACCATCTTTATCTGTTGAAGCGCCCATAGCGTAAACGTAGAAGTTACAAGCGAGCTCATTACAATCGTTGAATGCCCCAGCATCGAGCGCCTTTTGCGTCTTGATTAGTTTTTGATACAACAAGCTATTGGTGCCACCACCGATGGCGTCAGCCATTGCCTCGAGCACGGCTTGATCTTTTGCGCCTCGATAGCTCGTCGTAGGCCAACCAATCACTACCATCGGCTGACGAATACGATCTTCTAACGTCACGTAACGATCGTTTGGCAACACTGCTGGCTGTTTTGGAGCTTTGTCGACTTCAGGTCCTCTAGGAATAGAACCGAAGTATCTTTCTACCCATGCCAATGTTTGTGCTTTATCGATGTCACCACCAATGGTGAGCACGGCATTGTTTGGTCCATACCAACGTAGGAAAAATGCTTTAAGATCATTCACGTCAACACGATCAAGATCTTCAACATACCCAATTGGCTGCCAAGAATAGGGGTGCCCTTCAGGGAACATGGCTTCACCCATTTTCTCCCATATCAGGCCATAAGGACGGTTATCGTAGTTTTGAGCACGTTCGTTCTTTACCGTATCACGCTGAATTTCAAACTTTTTCTGAGAAACTGCTCCAAGCAAAAAGCCCATACGATCCGCTTCAAGCCATAACATTTTCTCTAATTGGTTAGATGGAACGGTTTCAAAATAATTAGTGCGATCGCGCGTGGTCGTACCGTTTAAAGTGCCACCCGCTTCGGTAATGATCTTAAAATGTTGCTGGTCACCGACGTGTTCTGAACCTTGGAACATCATATGTTCAAAGAAGTGTGCGAAACCGGACTTTCCGACCTCTTCACGAGCCGATCCCACATGGTAGGTGACATCCACATGTACTAAAGGATCCGAGTCATCGGGCGCTAAGATAACAGTGAGGCCATTTTCCAAACGGTATTTAGAATAAGGAATCATGACCTTGTCTGGGTCAGCTTTGGCCTCTTCAATTAAAGTGACACCTTTAGGTAAAGCACTACTGGCTTGATTTGACGGCTCGTTACTACTGCAACCGTATAGAAAGACCAGCGATAGAACGCCGAGCCAGATCTTTTTCATAAATGCTCCTTAGAAAAGACCGTAGAAGATAGCGGTCAGCGCGATATAACGTAGCGCTTTACCAATCGCAATAAGCACAACACATGGCAGAAACTTCATACGCAGCCAACCTGCTGCTAAACACAAAGGGTCGCCAATAACGGGTAACCAACTCAACAATAACGTCCAGTAACCATATTTCTGTATCCATGCCATGGCTTTATGACCATGTTTCTCTTCCTGAGTTCGATTTGGCAACCAAATACCAATCCAGTAGTTGGTTAACCCTCCAAGAGTATTCCCTATGGTAGCAACCAAAATCACCATGGCCGGAGTGTATTGTTGCAAACTTAAGGTTGCCACTAGCCCGGCTTCTGAGCCACCTGGAAGTAAGGTCGCACTTAAAAACCCAGAAATAAAAAGAACCGCAAGTGCGGAGTCGGCAAACCATGACTCCGCTAGGTATTGAGAAAATGTTTCTAGCATTGCATATCAAGTAGGACTTTGCCGCGAGTGCGGCTGGTTTCGACTTGTTGGTGAGCCTCAACCACTTGTGAATAAGGGAAAACGTGCTGAATTTCGGTTTTTAACAGTCCAACACCTACCATGTACAGTAAGGTTTCCATTTGTTTGGTATCGGGAGACACTAGCATTCCACTCGCTTCAAAACCAAGAAGTTTGGCTTTTTCGCATACTAGCTCTGCCGTAATCGTCGGAATAGTGATAACTCGAGCATTATCTTTAAGACACTTAAGTGCATCTAACGCGACATCACCACCGACTAGGTCAATCAGTACATCGACATCGCTTAGTCGCTCTGAAGCTGGCGCGAATTCATAATTGATAGCATGTGCGCCTAATGTAGCCAAATAATCGAGATTGCGCTCACTGCAAGTGGTATACACCTCTGCTTTAGTCGCCACTGCTAGTTGAACCGCGATGTGACCAACGCCACCTGCACCCGCTAGGATTAACACTCGCTCGCCCTCTTGCACCTGAGCTTTATTAATTGCCTGTGCTGCTGTTTGCCCAGCCAATGGCAACGCTGCTGCTGCCTCTAAGGCAACCGTGTTAGGCAACGCAGTAAGCTCTGTTTCGGGTACACACACATATTGACTATAACCACCCGCACGAAGAGGAAACCCAATAAATCCCACGACCTCTTGGCCTACTTCAAACGCCTGTGCGCCTTTACCTAAACCAGCAATTGAGCCCGAGATATCATAACCCGGTACCCAAGGTAAGTTATCTTTGTTTTCAGCTGCCGCCCACCCCAATCCAGCACGCGTCTTCACATCAATAGGATTAATGCCAGCATAGGCGACTTTTACCAGCATCTCACCGGCTTTTGGTTGAGGAATATCGACCTCCTGAAATGCCAATACTTCTGCTGAACCAAATTCTGGGATGACTATTTGTTTACACTTCATCGCGGCTTCCTCTTCCAATTTGAGATTCCATAGTAACGAAATACCTGTTTGAGTCTAGATTATCTTTTCATCAACCCACATCCAGTATGTAACAAATTCAATCACTTTTGTGACTCATTATCTTGACCTGATAACCAAAGATAAAAAAGGGGGAGCCTAAGCTCCCCCGATTAATACAATATGGATTCGCATTTAGCCTACCAGAGCTAACAAGATACCTGCAGCTACTGCCGAGCCTAATACGCCAGCTACGTTAGGACCCATTGCATGCATCAAAAGGAAGTTTTGTGGGTTAGCTTGTAAGCCCACCTTATTTACGACACGCGCAGCCATAGGTACCGCAGAAACACCAGCTGCACCAATCAACGGGTTAATATCTTCTTTAGAGTATTTGTTAAGCAGCTTCGCCATTAACACCCCAGCCCCAGTACCGATACTAAAGGCAACAGCGCCGAGAGCGAGAATACCCAAGGTCTCAAAATTTAGGAACTCTTCTGCTTGAAGCTTCGAGCCCACACCAAGACCTAAGAAGATCGTCACAATATTGATGAGCTCATTTTGTGCCGTTTTCGATAATCGATCGACAACGCCCGCCTCTCGCATCAAGTTACCCAGACAGAACATACCCACTAAAGGTGTTGCTGAAGGGAGGAACAAGATAGTCATCAATAACACGGCCAATGGAAATAAGATCTTCTCACCTTTACTAACATGGCGAAGTTGCGCCATCTTAATAGTACGCTCTTCTGGCGTGGTCAGTGCTTTCATAATCGGTGGCTGAATAATAGGAACCAATGCCATGTAGCTATATGCTGCGACAGCAATTGCACCGAGAAGATCCGGCGAAAGTCGGCTTGCTAAGAAGATAGCAGTTGGGCCATCCGCACCACCGATGATGGCAATGGAAGCAGCATCTTGCATCGAGAACTCCATACCCGGTACATAGTTCAGCAAAATTGCACCAAACAAGGTGGCGAAGATACCAAACTGAGCCGCAGCCCCTAACCATAAGGTTTTCGGATTAGCGATTAATGCTCCAAAGTCAGTCATTGCTCCGACACCCATAAAGATGAGTAATGGGAAGACGCCAGACTCAATACCGATATAATATACGTAGTACAGCAAACCACCCGGCTCGGTAAAACCAGCATTTGGAATGTTCGCTAAAATAGCGCCAAAGCCAATAGGTAAAAGTAGTAGTGGTTCAAAGCCCTTACGAATCGCTAAGAACAGCAAGGTGCATCCGACCAAGATCATGCAGATTTGGCCGAATTCAAAGTTAGCGATCCCTGTTTCTGACCATAAGGTCATCAATCCTTCCATGGTGCTCCCTTACGCTAAGCTAACAAGAGGTGCGCCTACAACAACAGCATCACCTTCTTTCACGTGTACATCTTGAACCACGCCGCTTTGCGCAGCACGCACTTCTGTTTCCATCTTCATCGCTTCTAAGATAAGTAGCACATCACCTTCTTGAACTTGAGCACCAGATGCAACATTAACTTTAAAGATATTCCCCGCTAACGGAGCAGAAACCGCTTCAACATTCGTTGCAGCAGCAGGTGCTGGAGTGGTGGCAGGTGCTACGGACGCAGGTGTCACTGAAGTAAGCTCACCTTTTGGACCCACTTCAACATCATAAACCTGACCATCGACTTTCACGCTATAAGACTCAATTCCCGCGGCACTTGCTGTTGGAGCTGCAACAGGGGCAGCAGGTTTTGCTTCTTCTTTACCAGGAGCAGGCTCAAACGCATCAGGGTTATGGCGATTTTTCAAGAACTTAAGCCCTACTTGAGGGAAGAGCGCATAAGTAAGAACATCATCCACTGTATCTTCGGAAAGGGAAATACCATCGGATTTTGCTTTTTGCAGTAGGTCTTCCGTCAATGTGTCGAGTTCCGCTTCCAATAAATCAGCTGGACGACAGGTAATCGCTTGGGCACCATCGAGCACTTTTGCTTGAAGTTCAGCGTTAACTTCTGCTGGCGCCTTACCGTATTCCCCTTTAAGCACACCAGCTGTCTCTTTAGTAATACTCTTATAGCGCTCACCCGTTAATACGTTGATCACCGCTTGAGTACCAACGATCTGTGATGTTGGCGTCACCAAAGGAATAAAGCCAAGATCTTCACGAACTCTTGGGATTTCTTCGAGAACTTCATCAATACGATCCGCTGCACCTTGTTCTTTTAGCTGCCCTTCCATATTGGTCAGCATGCCACCTGGAACTTGCGCAATAAGGATACGTGAATCAACACCTTTCAGTTGACCCTCCCATTTCGCATACTTCTTACGAACTTCACGGAAATACGCTGCGATAGGTTCAATCTGCTCGAGCTTAAGATTAGTATCACGTTCAGTGCCTTGCAGCATTGCCACAACGGTCTCTGTAGGCGTGTGGCCATAAGTCTGACTCATTGAAGAGATAGCCGTATCTAGAATATCTATCCCAGCTTCGACTGCTTTAACCGCCGTTGCCGTTGATAGCCCGGTTGTTGCATGACAGTGCAGCGCAAGTGGCACTTCACATGATGATTTTATGCGTGAGATAAGTTCTTCGGCTTCATAAGGTTTAAGTAAGCCAGACATGTCTTTAATACATAAAGAATGGCAACCTAAGTCTTCTAAGCGCTTGGCTAAATCAACCCATGTATCCGTATTATGTACAGGGCTTGTTGTATAAGACAGTGTACCTTGCGCGTGAGCACCAACATCAACAGCAGCTTTTACTGCTTTTTCAAAGTTGCGTACATCATTCATCGCGTCAAAAATACGAAACACGTCCATACCATTGGCATGGGCACGTTCAACAAATTTTTCCACCACATCATCAGCATAGTGGCGGTAACCCAATAGGTTTTGTCCACGCAATAGCATCTGCATTGGTGTGTTTGGCATGGCTTTTTTAAGTTCGCGTAAGCGTTCCCAAGGATCTTCCCCTAAGAAACGAATACACGCATCAAAGGTTGCGCCCCCCCAAGTTTCTAAAGACCAATACCCCACTTTATCGAGCTCAGCTGCGATAGGTAACATATCTTCAATACGCATCCGCGTTGCGAACAGAGACTGGTGGGCGTCACGAAGTACCACGTCCGTGATAGCTAGTGGTTTAGACATGCTCATTAACTCCTTTTAAGCTTTAACTCAATCTATTTAGCGGCCGAAGTGCGGTATTGATGAACAGCGGCAGAAATCGCTGCAACAACACTTGGGCTAACACCATTTGAGGGGGATTGTTGTGTTTTAATTTTTGTAGGAACTGCGATCGGTTCGGGCACTTCTTCTGGTACCAATTTCGACATTAACCGAACGAGATAAACGAGGATTGTTAGGAATACAAATACAACAGCCATACCCGTGAACATTAGGGCGGCTGCGTCTCCTAGCAGGCTTCCAATATTAGTCATGTTGCGTCCTTTCTTTGTCATCCTGACAAGTTACTCAATCATAAAACGTGGCGTCACTGCACACAGATTGACAAGCAATGGTTCTTGCATTGATCCATTGCAAGAGGTCTAGGATTATCTCGATTGGTGAAAGTTTGTCAATTTTGTTTAATCTACAGTCGTCATTAAAACGTCATTCAAATGAAAAACTATGATGAGCACGACAATTTATGGTGTATTTGTACTTACACAGAACTTCATACTATGACTCAACCATAGATTTCAACATAAACAAACTGGGGTTGGAAAACTGAGACAGGCTTAAAATTACCGCGATTTATCCTTAAAAAACATCACGTTGTAATCATAAGGTTATTGATATGATAAATTTTTGTTAATAAAAAACCCCGCCTAAGCGAGGTTTCTAAATAATGGCGCGCTCGGAAGGATTCGAACCTTCGACCGCCTGGTTCGTAGCCAGGTACTCTATCCAGCTGAGCTACGAGCGCGCAACAGGTCTTTGTACAGCTTATGCTATAACAGGCGTTGAATTAAGTTCTCACTTAAGTCTTTTACCTAAATAAATGGCGCGCTCGGAAGGATTCGAACCTTCGACCGCCTGGTTCGTAGCCAGGTACTCTATCCAGCTGAGCTACGAGCGCGCAAC